>CAMWUU010000029.1 GCA_947177515.1 uncultured Lachnospiraceae bacterium | reverse complement strand
GATATTATGATAACAATATATTTTTTTAGCCGGGATGCGTATTTGGGCATTGGCATTATGGTGGGGAAGTGATGTTTGCTGATTAGCGAATTGCCTTAACCTTCAGCCTGTTGCACCCGGGATAACATAGATTTGGAGGACAGGACATTGCAGGATTATGCAGAAGAAATAAAAAAGAGAAGAACATTTGCCATTATTTCCCACCCGGATGCGGGTAAGACCACATTGACAGAAAAGTTGTTGCTCTATGGGGGCGCGATCAACCTGGCCGGTTCGGTCAAGGGAAAGAAAACCGCAAAGCACGCGGTTTCGGACTGGATGGAGATTGAGAAGGAGCGCGGGATTTCCGTGACCTCGTCCGTGATGCAGTTTAATTATGATGGTTACTGTATCAATATCCTTGACACGCCAGGGCACCAGGACTTTTCGGAGGATACCTACCGCACGCTGATGGCGGCGGATTCTGCGGTTATGGTAATTGATGGTTCAAAGGGGGTTGAGGCGCAGACGATCAAGCTGTTCAAGGTCTGTGTAATGCGCCATATCCCGATTTTTACTTTTATCAATAAGATGGATCGTGAAGCGAAGGATACGTTTGAATTGCTGGATGATATCGAAACGGTGCTTGGGATTGCAACCTGTCCAGTTAATTGGCCGATTGGTTCAGGCAAGCGCTTCCAGGGTGTGTACGATCGCAATACGAAAACGATTTCGCGTTTTACTGCGGCCAATAACGGGATGAAGGAGGTGGATTCTGTTGAAGTGACCATCGGCGACGCACGGACGGATGATATTATTGGGAAGGAAGCACATGACATTCTATCGGGGGAAATTGAACTTCTGGATGGGGCGGCGCAGGAGTTTGATCTGGATCTGGTGCGTGCCGGGGAATTGACACCGGTATTTTTTGGATCAGCACTAACAAATTTCGGTGTGGAAACCTTTTTGAAGCATTTCCTTCAGATGACGACAACTCCGCTGCCGAGGCTTTCGGATGCTGGGGCGGTTGACCCTGTGACAAATGATTTTTCGGCGTTTGTGTTTAAGATCCAGGCAAATATGAATAAGGCACATCGTGACCGCATTGCATTTATGCGTATCTGTTCAGGAAAGTTTAATGCCGAGGAGGAAGTTTACCATGTGCAGGGCGCAAGGAAGCTCCGTCTTTCACAGCCGCAACAGCTAATGGCGCAGGAGAGGAAAATTCTTGACGAGGCGTATGCGGGGGATATTATTGGCGTGTTTGATCCGGGGATTTTCTCGATTGGCGACACTTTGTGCGCGCCGGGGCAGAAATTTGCCTACGAGGGGATACCGACCTTTGCGCCGGAACATTTTGCCAAAATCCGCCAGGTGGACACAATGAAGCGCAAACAGTTTGTTAAGGGCGTGACGCAGATTGCGCAGGAGGGCGCGATCCAGATTTTCCAGGAGTTTAATACTGGAATGGAGGAAATTATTGTAGGTGTAGTCGGCGTACTGCAATTTGACGTATTAAAATTCCGTCTGGAGTCAGAATATAATGTGGAGATCCGGTTAGAGCCGCTGCCATACGAGCATATCCGTTGGATTGAAAATAAGGACACGGTGGATGTCGCAGGACTTTCGGTGACTTCGGATACCAAGCGCGTGAAGGATATGAAGGGCAACCCACTGCTGCTTTTTGTCCATGCATGGAGTATTGGGACGGTACAGGAAAGAAACAAAGACTTAAAATTAGCAGAATTTTCCAAAAACTAATGCTATTATACAAGGAATTTTAGGAGCAACGTGGGTAAATTGCCTTACACAAAGGCGCTGTGGAGGAATTCTGCGGAACGAAATAAACAGCAGAAACCCGAAACAGCGCGGGAAGGGATTTTAGAAGCGAAGCGGATAAAATACCTTCCACATAGGGGCGCAGTGAAGGAATTCTGCGGAACGAAATAAACAGCAGAAATCCGAAACAGCGCGGGAAGGGATTTTAGGAGCAAAGCGGATAAAATACCTTCCATGTAGGGGCGGTGTGAAGGAATTCTGCGGAACTAAATATAGAAAGGAGAAAAATGGGGATTGACGTGATTATCCCGGTATACAAGCCGGACAAAAAATTTGACAAGCTGTTTGCGGCACTTCTTATGCAGAGCGTGAAGCCGGATCGGATTATACTGATGAACACCGAGGCGGAGGGCTTTTCCTGCGCTGATATGCAAAGACGCTTAAACCGCCTGACAGCCAAGCAGAAAATTTACAGAAAAAAGAAAATCGACGTTTTGCTGGTGCCGGTAAAAAAAGAAGAATTTGACCATGGCGGGACGCGCCGAAGGGCAGTGGAGTTAAGTGGGGCGGAATATTTTATTATGATGACGCAGGACGCGGTACCAGCGGACGATTACCTAATTGAGCGCCTGCTTCTGGCTGTGCAGGAAGAAGGCTGCGCGCTGGCCTACGCAAGGCAGGTCGCACCACTTAACAGCACCGTGCTGGAACAGTATACAAGAATGTTTAATTATCCGAGTGTGGGACTGATCAAAACGAAGAAGGATTTGCCGCGTCTTGGTATTAAAACATATTTTTGTTCCGATGTCTGCGCTGCTTACAGGCGCTCCGCTTATCATGCGGTCGGCGGGTTTGTGGAGCGGACAATATTCAATGAGGATGCAATTATTGCATCGCGCCTGATTGATGCGGGATACAGCATTTCTTATGTAGCAGAAGCAAAAGTGTATCATTCACACAATTATACACTTAGGGAACAGTTTAAGCGCAATTTTGATCTCGGTGTTTCGCACGCACAATTCAGGGATATCTTTGGCAGCGTCCCGGCGGAAGGCGAGGGACTTAGATTGGTAAAAGACACTTTTTCTTATCTGGTTGGACAGAAACACTATCTTGATGTACTTGACCTGGTTTTCCAGAGCGGGGCAAAATTCTTAGGTTACCAGCTTGGAAAGCGATACCGCCTTATGCCGCACCGTTTTCTGCTATCCTGCTCTTGTAACGCTTTGTATTTTAAGAAAGAGGAAATCCGGGCAATCGAACAGGAGCAGGGCAGGAGGGAGCTTAAAAACGCGGACAGAAAATAATGCCTGATAAGGGCAGGATCCAAAATGGGGGATGCCCAATATAGGACGGACGCAGTAAAATGGAGGTTTTAATGGATAGAATAGTGATTCTGATGGCGACTTACCAGGGAGAAAAATATTTGGGGGAACAGTTGGATTCCATTGTGGCGCAGGATTACCCGGACTGGGAACTGATAGTGCGCGATGACGGTTCGACGGATCGGACAATCGAGATACTAAAGGCTTATCGGGAACAATATCCGGGACAGATCACCGTCTGCCGGAACAAAGAAAACCTTGGCGGAACAAAAAATTTCCTTACGCTTTTAAAAGAAGGTGCAGCATTGGGCAGGGAGCGCGAAAAAGAAGGAGTGCAGACTTATTTTATGTTTAGCGACCAGGATGATTTCTGGTATAAAGACAAACTTCGCCGAACGCTTTTGCGCATGAAACAGGTGGAAGCACGCTATGGTGCGCAGGTGCCTGCGCTTGTTTTTACGGATGCGCGCGTGGTGGATGGGGGGAGGAAGGAACTTTCCTCCTCCTTTTTTGCCCTCCAGCGTTTTCATCTGCACAGGCGCACTCTGTCCCATCTGCTTATGGAAAATATGGTGATTGGCTGCACATCCATGATGAATGCGGCACTGGCGAACCTGGTGGAGGAGGTGCCAAAGCACGCACGCTACCATGATTGGTGGATGGCACTTCTGGCGGCGGCTACAGGGCACACCAGTTATCTGCCAAAAGCAACCCTGGATTACCGGCAACATGGGGACAATGTGGTTGGTGCGCAGGATTTTGCTGCTTATGTGAAACAGCGTGCATGTGCCTTGTCCGGGTTAAAGGAAAGTTTAGCTGCAAATTTTTGTCAGGCAGAGGAATTTTATCAGATTTATAGGGAGAAAATCCCTTTGGATGCTGCTGTCCGGATTAAGGATTTTTTGCACCTAAAGGAGCGGCGGGTCTTCGCACGCCGTGTTATGGCACTTCGGGGTGGGTATTTAAAGAGTGGCCTGTTGCGCAATGTCGGTTTGTTTTTGATTTTGTAAGGAAGAAGAAAAAACGGGAACTTTTATGCGGATTCCCCCGTCTAATGGATGGAAGGAGTCCGCAAGGGAGCTGGGGAAGGGGAACCAACCTGTGGGGAAAGAAGAAAAGAAACCGATGTATACATTGGAAGGTCTGATGAGGGAATACGGGAATGATGTTTTGCGGATGGCGTATCTGTATGTAAAGGATATGCATGCTGCGGAGGATGTATTTCAGGATGTATTTTTAAAGGTAAATCAAAAACTGGATACATACGAGGGGAAGGCATCGATAAAAACCTGGCTGCTCAGCGTTACAATGAATACCTGCAAGGATTACTTAAAGAGCGCATACCAAAAAAGGGTAGTACCAATGTTTGATTATCTGGAAGGGGAACTGGATGCGGAAGACGGTTTTAGGAGAATTGAACAGATGGAAACGGCGAGGACGGTGCGTGAGGCGGTGCAGGGTTTGCCGGAACCATATCGGGATGTGGTAATCTGTGTGTATTTTCGGGAGATGGGCATGGAGGAAACGGCAAGGGAACTTGGAATTAGCACGGGTACCGTGAAAAGCAGGCTCTTTCGGGCAAAGGAAAAATTAAAGCGGGGGCTGGAAGGGAGGTTAGCGGATGCGTGAGGACACAATAAAAAATGAAGATGACCCGATTACCATACCAATGGACGAAACGGATCAAAAAATCATGCAGGCACTGGCCGATGAACTTTCAGGAATTACGGTAAGTGGGGAGCTAATCGACCGTACTTTGCAAAAAGCACAATTGCACGCAGAACCATTATACACCGCGCCATTTAACACCGAACCATTGTGCGATACGCCATTGCGTAATACGCCATTGCGTAATACTCAAAGCGGAATATCAGATGACAGGGGGGTGCGGGGAAAAAAAGGGGGGGAGAGCCTGGTGGAGGCAGTAGGGGGAAAAGATGCCAAGAAAGCGGCAAAAAAGAACTGGTCTAACCGCCGTACCTTCGGGACGATGCTCGCCTTTGCAGTGCTTGCCCTGGTGGTATTTGGTGTGTGGGAAATCGGGAAAAATGGGGATTATTGGAATTATAAACAGGGAGATTACAGCGGAGGGAATGTAAGTACGGAATCGGGACAGAAATCAGAGGAGGGTCTGAGTCCTGGTTATGCGGGGGAGGGGAATTCCAATCCGGTAGGAGGGGGGATTATTACAGAGTGGGATACCTTGGGAAACAATCAAAAAGGTGAAGGGTTCCAGGATAATCAGCTTAACCAGGTGGATGGCAGTTTGGAGCAGGGAGTGGAGAACGGGAATTTGAGCCCGGAGGAAGCTTTGCCAGGGGAAAGCCCGGATCCCTCTTGCCCGGAGCCTGAGGATACCACAGAGTGGATCTACCAGTTGTTGCTGGAAGAATTTGACAGGATAGAAAATCTGGCTGAGGGGATGGATGGGGTGCCAGCAGGGGAATTAGACGGGGCAGCAGACGGGCAGAGAAGCATTTTCTGGCAGAAGGAGGATGGGACGCTTACCTGCGTGATATATGAACCGGACTATCGGATTGAGGCGGTGCTTGACAGGAACGGGCAGACATTTCGGATTGTGCTTTTTGACTGGGAGTATGCAGAAGTATTGTGGGAGATGGCGGGGAAACCGTAGGGAATGGGAAGGATGGAAAGGAAAACAGAAATAGGAAAAAAGAAGTCGGGAAAACCAATCAGGTTTTCCCGGCTTCTTTATCCTGCCCAGACGGGGTTGATATCCTTGTTACGCTTCTGTGAGATCTTCTGTGTCCTGTACGAAAGCTGTTTTAACCTTGTCTGCATTGTCATTCACATTTTCGGCATCAGCATTTTCGGATATTTCTTCGGTGGAAGCTGCGGGTTCTGTTGTTTCTGTTTCCGGTTCTTCCTGCTTGTCACTGCCCGCATCCTCTGCATCTGACTCGCTTGATGAAATGGTGATGGATACGTATTCGCGGTCTTCCGGTTCGGCAGATACGTCCAGGTCGTCTTCATCCACATCGTCAAAATCATCAAAATCTGCGTCTGCATCTTTGTTGACGCGGTTCTTGTAAAGGCAGTAAACACCGCCTACCGCGGCAGCAAGGGACAGTGTCCCAAATAAAAATTTTCCAAACTTCTTCATGGTTGGCCTCCTTATTCCGGTGAACTACCCATTGTTTAAAGCCAAGGAGCTTCCTGCTTCTTAGACCTTACAACCTATGATCTCCACAGGCGTTAATAAAACGAAAACAAGTTTTCGTTTGGGCAGTTCCTGCCCTATAACGGTTATATACCGTACATTCATTCCCTGTATATTTTATGTGCCGAAGGAAAGTTTGGTTTCGCATAAATTTCTCGGCAAAACTACCTATATACAGTTATTAATAACCGTGTATAGGTAAATTATAGCAGAAAATATACATTGTGGCAACCGTTAATTTTGTGGTCTTAACCCACCATCTAAACCGAATGGGATTGCGGCCACATTATTTCAATATAGGATTGCTGAGCATATACTATATTGTTACAAAATATTATAATGCCTATTCAGGAAAAAAGAAAGTAAAATTTTTAGAAACGGATGGTAATTGTAGAAATTTTCGTGTATAATATAGCTTATGGGGCGTGGAAACAGCGAAAACAGAAAATAATTGTATTTTGTGGTTTCCTTAACCGGATGTCCGCATAAGGGAATGGGGAAATAATATGACGGATTTTTTAGTCCGGCTCTTTATTAAGAACCGGGAAAATGTGCAGGATGACAAGGTTCGTACAGCTTATGGCATCCTGGCAAGCATTGTGGGGATTGGCTGCAACCTTTTATTGTTTGGGGTAAAGATTGCAGGCGGGCTTTTGATGAACAGTATATCGGTGATGGCGGACGCTTTTAACAATCTTTCGGATGCGGCATCCTCGATTGTGAGTTTTGTCGGAGTAAAGTTAGCTGGGCGGCCGGCGGATGAGGCGCATCCGTTTGGACATGGCCGGTATGAATATATTGCAGCATTTGTTGTGGCATTCCTAGTGCTTGAAGTGGGGTTTTCCTGCCTGAAAAGTTCGGTGGGGAAGGTGTTTCATCCGGAGAATGTCCATTTCGACGGGGCGGTTGTGTCACTGCTGGCACTTTCCGTGCTTGTAAAAGTCTGGATGGCGCTTTTTAACCGCAAACTTGGAAAAAGGATCCATTCGAAGGTTATGCAGGCAACGGCGGCGGATTCTTTTGGGGATGTGCTGGTTACGGGTGCTACGGTGCTTTCGCTTTTTATCGGTAAATGGACGGGATTAAAAGTGGATGGCTATATGGGGGTTATTGTTTCGCTGGCTGTGCTGGCCGCAGGCTTTAATATTGCAAAGGATACCCTAAAACCTCTTTTGGGGGAAGCGATCGATCGCGAGGTTTACGATGGGATTACCGCGAAGGTGGAGGGGTATGAGGGGATTCTTGGAAGCCATGACCTAATTGTGCATAACTACGGTCCGACACATTCGATGGCAACGATACATGCGGAGGTATCGAATGAATCGGATATTGAGGCAGCACATGAGCTGATTGACCAAATCGAGCGCGAGGTGCTGCGCGATATGAATATTTTTCTTGTGATCCATATGGATCCGGTGGAGATCCGGGATGCTTCCGTGGTGGAGCGCAGGCGGATGGTGGAAGCGATCGTAAAAGAGCTTGAACCCGACGCTTCCATCCATGATTTCCGCGTGGTGAACGGGAAGGAACAAATCAACCTGATTTTTGACCTTGTTGTCCCTTACTCCTATAACAGCGCACATGAGATGGAACTGGTGTGCCGGATAATGGAGAAGGTTAAGGAACAGGATGCACGCTGTGAGTGTGTGATGAACCTGGAAAACAGCTTTGTGCAAAGAAAATAAAAAAAATTGAAAAAAATGCTTGCAATTTTTCTCCGCTTGTATTATAATAGCATTCGTGGTCAGGAAATGACCACGAAGGACATAGGGCTATCGCCAAATGGTAAGGCACTGGATTCTGATTCCAGCATTTCAAGGTTCGAATCCTTGTAGCCCTGTTTATATGGATCGGAGACATAGATATATGTTTCCGATTTTTTTTATGCGCAGGGGCGCGCAAGGAAGTTAGCTGCCCTGCAGCACGCGCCCCGCGCCATGAGTAGTGGAAGAAAACATTCCCCTACTCGATTGCACAGGGGCGCGTAAGGAAGTTAGCACAGGGGGGCGAGTGGAAATTAGCTGCCTTGTAGCACGCGAAATTCCCTGCTTGGCGTGTATGAATTGACTGGAAAAGAGGTGAATGTTTTGAAGCTTGGAAAGATTTTGAAACTGCCGAAAAAAATAAAAAAGAAATTTGGCACATTGCGCAAAAAACTGAAATATACATCAAGAACCACATATTATATCCGCGCCCTGAAGAAGAATGCACTACAGGATCATACTGTTTTCCTGGAATCAAAGGGAGGTAAGGATATTGCGGGGAATATTTTCTATCTGGTCAGGGAACTTTGCAGCGGGCAGTTTGCGGATTATACGGTATACCTGGCAGCAGGAGCTTCCATGGTGGAACCATTTACGGAACTGCTTGCGCGCTATGGGATCAGCGGGGTTCATTTTGTAAAGACCGGTTCGAAAGAGTACCGGCTTCGCCTTGCTACAGCGAAATATCTGTTTAATGATACCACCTTCCCGGCATGGTTTATCAAGAGGGAGGGACAGGTCTATTTAAATACCTGGCATGGGACACCATTTAAAATGATGGGGCGGGATGTTTGGAACCGCGCGTATGCGATTGGGAATGTGCAGCACAATTTCCAGATTGCAGATTATTTGCTTTATCCGAATGATTATATGAAGGAAAAGATGATGGGCGCTTATATGCTGCATAATACCTGGAAAGGTACGGCGCTCCTCGAAGGGTATCCGCGCAACAGCGTATTCTTTTCCCAGGATGGGACGGATGCGCTTAGGGAGGAACTCGGGCTTGTCGGAAAGCGTGTGGTTGTTTATATGCCGACCTGGCGCGGTGTATTGACCAACAAAAAGAGTGATATCCAGATGGAAGCAGCGAAATGTTATTTTTATCTTCTGGACAGGCTGCTTACTGACGATGAGATCTTTTTTGTGAAATTCCATATTTTTACAGCTAAGAAATTTGATTTTGCGGAGTACAAGCATATCCGTCCGTTCCCGATAGGCTTTGAAACCTATGATCTGTTAAATATGGCGGATGTCCTGGTAACGGATTATTCCAGCGTATTCTATGATTTTGCCAATTCGCACAAGAAAATCGTGCTGTTTACCTATGACCGCGACGAATATCTGGATGAGCGTGGTTTGTATGCGCCGCTTGACAGCTTTCCGTTTCCGCAGGCTGGCACGGTGGACGAGCTTCTTGCGGCCATCCGTTCGCCGAAGGAATATGATGATTCCGGTTTCTGCGCACAGTATTGCCGCTATGATAACCCGCAGGCAGCGAACCGTATCCTGCGCCATGTGCTGCTGCGGGAGGGATGCTGCAAGGAAGAAAAGCCTAAGCCGAACGGGAAGCCAAATGTGCTTGTTTACTGTTCAAACCTGGGGCGCAACGGTATGACCACCTCACTGCTTAATATGATCCAGCTTGTGGATCATGATAAAGTAAATTACTATTTCACCTTCCCGCAGGCGCAGTTTGCAAAAGTGCCGGATCGCTTAAACTGTGTGCCAACCTTTGTGGATTTGATGCCGATGAGTGGGAATATGACCGAGAAAACTTTTTCGGAAACCTTTGCTTTCAAACTCTATTTCAGCCTGAATATTGAAACAAAGTGGGTGGAGAGGAAGATGAGGGAACTTTTTACCAGGGAGTACCAGAAGCGCTATGGGCTTGTCCCGCTTGACCGGATTATCCATTATACCGGTTATGCACCGTATGTAACAATGCTGTATCTGTATGCACCGGTAAAAAAGGCTATATTTGTTCATAATGATATGTATGATGAAATTAAGGAGAAAGGCAACCAGCACCTGCTCACCCTAAAACATGCATACCGTGAGTACGACCGTGTTGCGGCGGTCAGCCAGGCGGTGAAAGATTCGCTGCTTAAGATTGAGAAAAACCAGGATAATGTTGTAATTGTGGAGAACCCGCATTATTACCAAGGCGTACTTGAAAAAGCCGGACAGGAATTTGCGGTTGATCCAGAAACAAGCATTACCATCAGCGCAGAGGAACTTAAAGAACTCCTGCTTGACCGGGGGAAAAAGAAATTCATTACGATCGGGCGCTTCTCGGAGGAGAAAGGTCATAAAAGGCTGATGGATGCCTTTGCGAGATTTGCAGAAAAGCATCCAGAGGTATATCTGATTATTATCGGTGGTTATGGTGTGCTGTACCGGGAAACAGTTGAGTATGCAGAATCCCTTGCCTGTGCGGATCGTATTGTGATTGTGCGCGCGATTTCAAACCCGTTTACCATCCTGCGCGACTGCGACCTGTTTTTGCTCCCTTCCACGCGCGAGCCGCTTGGACTGGTGCTTTTGGAGGCGGCGACTCTTGGTGTCCCGATTGTGGCAACTAATATCCCAGGTTCGGGGGATTTTATGCGCCGTTATGGCGGCTATTTGGTGGATAACAGTGAAGAGGGACTGTATACAGGTATGGAGGCGTTCTTGCGCGGGGAAGTAGCGCCGCTTGAGATTTCTTTTGAGGATTATAACCGGGATATTGTGGAAAATTTTGAGAATCTTTTAAAATAATTGGAAGAGGGTTGTTTATGAAAATAGGGATTATGACAATTAACTCGGCATACAATTACGGCTGTGTTTTACAGGCCTGGTCATTGCAGCGCTACTTAGAAAAGCAGGGGCATGAAGCCTCAATCATTAATTACCGGATTCCGGAGATTGATAATACCTATCGGCTTTTTGTGGAGCGGGAACGTTTTGCAAACTCCGGTTTAAACCGGTTTTATAACGGGCTGCGCCGGATCAAGTTTAACCTTACCCAAAAGCCGCGTATTAAAAAAGCCCAGAAATTTGAGCATTTTATCAATGAAACCATGAACACAACAAAGGTTTATGGTTCATTCCAGGAACTTGAGGAGCAAGAAGCCGGTGCGCCCTATGATATGCTTATTACTGGCAGTGACCAGGTCTGGAATGGTTCCGTAACAAAGGGGTTAAAACCCGCGTATTTCCTGGAATTTGACCATTCAGACAAAAAGAAGATATCCTATGCGGCAAGTATTGGCAAAACGGAACTGACCAATGCGGAGCGGGAATTTTTTGGTAAGTGCCTGAAGAAATATGATACGATTGCAGTGCGGGAGCAGTCGGCAAAAAAACTTTTATCCCCGTTAGTGAAGCAGAAAATTACCGTGGTAGTAGATCCAACAATGCTGCTTGAGCGGTCGGATTTTGACGCTTTGAAAAAACCATCGCGGTTTAAGAAACCATATCTTTTAGTGCATATTATAGGGAAGGATAGAAACGTAAGGAATATCGCGATGATGATGTCGGAGAAACTGGGGCTGCCAATTGTGCAGAACCGCATGAAAAAACAGTACCCAAAAGAACTTGGGCGCTTTGCGGACGCGGGACCGGAGGAATTTCTTGGGCTGATTGAGGGCGCTTCGTTTGTTGTGACCAATTCCTTCCACGCAACTCTCTTTGCCATTCTCTATGAGCGGAACTTTATCACTATCCCGCACAAAACTTACCCGGAACGTATGCTTTACCTGCTTGGGCAGGCGGGACTAGAAGACCATCTGATGGAAGGTCTGCCGGAGAATGTGGAAGAGTTTACCATGCAAATGCCAGATTATGCAAAAGTGAGGGAGCAGCTTACTGTGCGTCAGGAAGCATCGAGGGAATTTCTGAAAAACTGTCTTAAGGAATAGTAAAGGGAATTTTGGACAAAAGGATGCCAGGATGTATTGTCCCAGTATGTTGATAAGTGGAAGAGGCTGTTGCATTGTGCAACAGCCTCTTGTTTGTTTGATTTGGGGAAAATTTACTCTTCAGTATTATCTTCTTCCTCCTGCATAAGATCCTTGCCAATTTCAGTACCTGTATCAGTCAGGGAAGGTGCCTGCAAGTCATCCGCCCCAACATAAAGGTATACAATACGGCTTGCGTTGCCGTTGCGGTCCGTTGCATAGAGCATCCATTTTTCGCCAAGCTGTGCTTCCTGCGGGAGCATAATATAAAAATTCCCGCGCTTGTCAATGGAGATTTCTGTTTCAATAATTTTATGTGAACTATGGTACACGCTTGAATTTTTATAAGCGTCCGTTTCCCCATATCCTACATAGACCGTTGAGCCAATCCGGGCGGAGAGTGTTGTATACAGATCAGTCTTTCCTGTAATCATGGTTTCTAGTGGGTAGAGCGGATCTGGTTTTGGTTGGTTTGCCCCGGTCTTTTTCACTGTGGTTTCAACAGGAAGGCTGTTCTTTCCACCCTTGCTTGCCCATACCGTATAAAGGTCAAAGGAACGTGGCATTGGAACTAGGACGGAGAAAGTGCCATCCTCGGCGGTTTTTGCCGTGGCAACCGTCCCATCCGGAAGTGCCACATGGATGACGGAATCCGGGAGAGCTGTGCCGTTTACATATTCAATGCGGTTGGTCATAATATTGACTTTTGGCATTTCCAGTATATTGGAATCGAAATTATCAATACTGATATGTGTAATTACCATCCGTCCCAGGGAGTCCGTTACACGGATACTGAATTTGCCGTTTTTGCCAATGGTAAAGATTCCATTTTCGACCTTTCGCCCGGAACTTTCCCAGCGCGCATTTGTAACGGAGCGCACGGTGCCAGTCAGATACAGAATTTCTGTAATTTTTTCGCCCGGTGCAGTGGAAGCATAGACTTTTACCGGGATTTTGCGGCTGGTTGCCTGTGTGATATCCGGGGATACAACCGCGTGGATATCCTGGAGATCTTCTGGAACCTGCCCAAGGTAGTAATTGTAGTCCGATCCACTCTTTACCCGCTTTTGATACCAGGATTGTGCTTTGATATAGCTATCATGCTCCTTTGGGATAGCAACTACAAAGCGGTAGCCCTCCGGCACAATCAGGTGCCAGTTATTGTCCGCTTTTACGCGCAGGGAACCGTAGTAGGATAGTTCTTTAATATAATCCATCAGGACATCGTGGCTGTTTGCAAATGGGTGTTTTCCGGAAGCAAATATGGAATTGTCGTCCGTTGGCATAAATTTGTAGCGCTTGTTGACCGAATCCATAGTAACCAGAAACGTCATATCCGCCGTGACCGGCTTACCCTGATAGGTCAGGTTTTTAATGCGGCGCGTGTAGCGTAACAGTGTTGCAGAAGCATTGTAGCGCGGCTGCACGCTAAGGTCAATATCATAGGAGATGCCGTCAAATGTAAAAAAGGTTTTCCAGTCTGTTAAGTTATTTTCGCGCACCAGGCTTGAAACTTCCGGATTCTTTTCGGCATAGGAAGACAAAACATCCGGTAACTCGGTACCAACTGTAGCATAAATACTTGCATTATATTCCAGCCACTCGATTAAATTTGCGCCGGAAAGTTTGTAGATGTGGACATAACCACTTGACCGTTCACCGCTTGAGAGTGCAAGAAGCGAGGAAATGTCACTTTCCTTTAAGCTGCCGCTTAGGCGGATTCCATCCGACTTGTCATCCAGACAGTTAATTGTGGCGGCAATAATCGGATAATCGCTGTATTCCGGCGTATAATCAGCAACATAGGACGAGGCGTAATGTAGTTTGGCATCATTCATTAACTGATAGAGGTCAGAATCCTGCACCACACAGTCCGCGTTTGTGTAGGAAAGACCATCTGCAATTTCATATTCCGTTTTATCAAGTTTTTTTAGGATTTCTTTCCGGTACGGCTCGGCATAGTCCACAATCGCCTGTTTTTCCTTGGTGGAGGACTTTACCGGGCGGACGGCGGAAGTCGCGCTGTAGATGGAAACATCGTCCCCGTCAACAGCAAGTGTAAATTCAATTACGCCAAGCCCCTGCGCATAGCATCCAGTTTCTACCATCGGCGTGCCGAAATAGGTTCCGGTCACCTCATCCACGCCAGTGATATTTTTGAATGTCCCGTCCGTGCTCGGGAATGTTTCATGCGAGTGGGAGCATACCACGGCATCCACATCGGCCAGCTTTGCCAGCCTTGCGCCAGCCTGCGTATCCGTATTCGCCCCGCTTAGAAGTCCGACACCGCCATGGATAACAGCCACGACAATATCTGCTCCCCTTGCCTTTAAGTCAGCAGCCTCCGCCTTGATACTGGAATAAACATCCAGGCCATCTAGGAAACCACCGTAGCGGTAGCGCCTGCCGGAAAAGCTCTTGTAGGTCGCCCCGGCCACGCCGATCTTTACCTCGACGGTGCGCCCGCTTGAGGTAGTCATTTTCTTAGTATAAATGGCAGACTTCTTAAACGGGTATTCTCCGGTTTCCGTGTAGACCGCGTTACACACAAGTGTTTTCTTTAACATCCCGGACTTCTCAAGCTGCCCGTAAATATAATCCCAGGAGTAGTCAAAATCATGATTCCCGAGCGTAATGCAGTCGTAGCGCATATAGGACATAGCCTGATAGATTGGCTGAACCTCGTCTGGATAATTCTCGTAGAGGTAATTGGCATAATAATTGTAGAGCACATCGCCAGCGTCCACCAAAAGAGTGTTTGAGCGCCCACCTGCCGCGTTGCGTTCCCGGGTAACCAAAGTGGCGATTTTTGAAAGCCCCGCCGTCGGGTCTTCCTTGCCAGTTTCATAATTAAAGGCCGTTATCTGCCCGTGCAGGTCACCGGTTGCAAGGACGCGGAAATCGATGGTTTCCTCCGGTGTTTCGTTTTCTGCCGTTTCGTCCGGTGCGGCCAGGGTGGAACCTGAGGCGGCCAAAGCCGTGAAAAGCAGAAGAAACGACAAGATAAGTACGTTTTTGATGACGCGGGTTGTTTTGTTCTGTCTCATATAAAACCTTCCTTCTAAAATGCAGTACATCCCGTTCCAAATATGTATTGGGCAGTTATACTAACGAGTGATGAAATTTGCCGCTCTGTACCCGGGATCATTCGCCCGTAAGTCGGGTTGCCTGGCAAATTTTAGTGATCGTCAGTATAATAAATAAAACAATATTACAGGATTTCCAAGGAGCACGGTCGGAACTGTAACGTATTATTTTTATTGCCCGGCCATTAGTATAACCACCATATAAGTCATTTTATTGTCAAGATAGAAAAATTTAAAAAGTATTTATAAAATGTGAAG
>CAMWUU010000028.1 GCA_947177515.1 uncultured Lachnospiraceae bacterium | reverse complement strand
TTGCAGGATGCCTTATTGACAAAAGTACAGTCGCTATGACTGGCAGCAGTCCAAAACAGAATATGCTTTACCTGATAAGAACACCGCCCGACACTCGCCCAAAGTAAAAAGGGCGGTGTTCTCTGTCTATTCATGTTTTTTAATCCTATTTTCACCTTTTATCCCCCTACCCTTATTTCTACCCTTGCATCATTTCAAGCTATAACTGGCAGACTTTATCTCCGCTAATTTCTTTCGGAATTTTTCAAGAATAAGGTTAATTTTAATTATACAAAAAAATTGCAAAGTATTTGTTATTTCCCCAAAAAACACCCGGGACAGTATGTATCCTGCTGCCCCGGGTAAGAAAATTATTCCAGAGAAACTCTGTGTATTGTACCAATAAAACGGCTTCTTTCAACATCCTCAGCACATGCTGCTGAAACATACTCAATGGTGTGGGGGTCAACAGCGCGGATAAATACAGGAAGATCCTGTGCGTCGGTGGTTAACATCAGTTTTTTGGCATTTTCAATCGGCATAATATTAGTGACAGCTTCCGGGTTGGTGGTGCAGTATATTTCAATCGTATAGTCGTCGGATTCAAATACTTCATACCACCGTTCATAGTCTAAACGCCCCGGAATTTTGGACGGGTGGCTGCCTTCATTAAGGATACGGAAGGAACGTCTTTTGCGCGTGCCGATATAGTATTTAAACGGGATTTCACCGCCCGCTTCGTCGCTTGCAATGATTTCAATGCGCCCGCCCCGGCGGCATTCAATCAGACCGAATGCTACACCAGTCTTTCCGGTCGGGCGTTCAAATTCACCACGTGGATCCTTGCGATCCGCTGTTTTCGGATTGATTTGCGTCCTGCGCTCGTAAAACTCCTCTGTACCAATTGGCGGGAGAAGTTCAAACATTGGTTCGCTCTGCTTATCCCCCTTAATCTGTTTGGTATAGCGGGCAATTTTTTCCTGGAAAATGCCCTCCACATATTGGGATTTTGAAGAATTTCCCGCCAGTATAATGTAAATCTTATCTATACCACTTAAATTATGTTTGCCGTAAGCGGTTTTCAGGGAGGTAAAAAAGCTTTCAATCCCTTTTTCAATCCTGCGGTAGATCAGCCGTTCTACCCGTTCCCGGTTGGTCATAAGGGACAGGCCAACTGCTTCTGTGCCATCGTTGCGGAAAAGATTCACATTGATTGCCCCGCTCTGATCGACCACTTCCTCATCCGTGTGTTCCCAGATAGGACGCAGGCGCTCGGTAAGATTGCGCATATTGACCCGCGCCTCACGCGAATCGGAAATCAGTGTTTCACTGCCGGCAAAATCCGGGCACATCGGCGGTCTGGTAAAGGAAATCCGTTCCTCCCTAAGCTTTGCCTCATTCGCGCGGAAAATATAGAAGGCAAGTTCTGCCAGAATATTTTCCCCGCCAAGGTAGCGATCCCCACTTGCGCCGAAGTGTTCGATGGTATAGTCGTATTTTGAGGATCTTGACTCCCGCCATACACCGAAATCAAAGTCCGTTGTCCCCCCGCCAAAATCGAAGACTGAGTAAAAGACCTGCCCGTCTTCTTCCGGGTCAAACCCGTATTCCTGGAGAGCACAGACCGCGTAGGCAGCAGGTTCACTGATTCCACCGTTAATCCGGAATTTCCTCATAATGTCCTCATCATCAAGAACCGGGCGCGGCAGTGATTTTTTAATTCCACGTTCAAAGCTCCTTATAATCCTTTCGCGCACCGCGATCTCGTAGGTGACAGGGAAGGAGAGGTAGTAGTTCAGGAAAATCCCGTTTCGCATATTGTTGATGTAAAGTCCCAGATAGTAGGCATAAAGTTCAATTGGGTCAAGGTCGTCCTTTGAAAGTTCGCGGTACTGTTGGAGCAAAAAGTCCCGGTTTGCACGGTCACGCATACGGATTGCCCTTTTTACTCCTGTATCCCCGGCCCACTGTTTCAGCCCCGAGAGGAATGCGCCATAATCGGTACTGCAGGAAGCCTGTAAATCATCCACGGCTTTGTGGGAGATACATACATCCTCCCACTGTGTGGCTGGGCGACCTTCGGTTGCGTTGTAGGAATCCATAAAGTGTTTCAGGTCATGGAATTCAATCACTGTAGGATTTTCATAATGTTTTGCCTGAATGCTTTTGCTGATATTTCCGGTTCCCACACGCATTGGCAGAATCCGGCTGTCCTCGTCCTGGTACACTACAACAGTACTTTTGGTGCCAAAATCAATCGCAACCACACGGTTGTTATTAATATCCGCCTTTGGGTTACGTGCTACAAAGCCCATGGAGGACAAATCGAGGATGGGACAATTTGCCGCAATGTCTGTGTTCCACAAATCCCAGTGGCCACGGTTCGGGTCGGTCAGGATATTCTGGTCATAAGGGTCAATGTCCGCGCGGACATGCTCCACATCAAGCAGCGGTTTTGCGACGGTGGCGGAGTCCAGGGTATTGATCACACTTGCGCGGGTTCCCTGCTTGGTGATGGAATTATAACTGAGATTAAACTGGGATAAGCTGCCTTTCGCCCTTAAATCCGTGGATATTTTATCAAAATTGATATGGAAATCCTCTGTAATCAGGTCAGCGGAAAGGAATTCACCCATACGGTCAAGCGCCGTCATCAAGTCGCTGAATTTCCCGCCGTAAGGGTTGATGGTCAGCTTTAATTCCCGCAGACTGCGAAGCAGGGTTGGGGTGTTTGCTGCGTTAACTGCCACCATTGGCATCATGGAAAAATCAGAGCGGATGCGGCCTGAAATGAAGTTTTTGTTCCGGATGTCATATACCATTGTCCCTGTCCCGAATGGGGACAGGGTGGTGGAATCTGCCTCGGAATAAGCCAGGTAGTTGTTCATGGTAGGGTTTATATCATGGACAATATCAATAAAATCCCCGCCCGATCCTTTTTTCCTGCTATATTCCGTATTCAGCATGTAAATTTCCTCAATCCTGGAGAATGTTATTTTCTCCAGGATCGCCCGGTCAAACAGTTTGGCCGAGAAATTATAAAAACTCAGGGTATAATCCTCCGGCACTTTCCTGTGGACATCAAATCGGAAACTGAGCAGGTCAGGAATGAAAACAGAAGCCTTGGTGTTGTATAATACCAGTTTGGACGTGGTGCCAATTCTCATGGGAAGCCACTCATATTTTGAAAAACAACTATGTATTAAACCGATATGCTGATCTATTTCCTTCCGGAATCCGCCTAGTTCCGACTCCAGTATGCTGTCAAAAATTTTCGATTTAAACATTTCGTACAAACTGTTGGTACTGAGCGGAAGTCTGTCAACAAATTTTGTATATTCCATTTCTCTTACCTCACTTTACCAGCGCTACTTACTCCAGGGATATTTGGTGCACCATGCCAATGTAATTCCCGTTGTATACATTCTCAAGACTTTCCGCGGAAACGTACTCTAAGGTGTGCGGGTCGGCAGCCCGGATAAATACGAGTTCGCATTCCGCGTCGGTATCCAGCATTAGCTTCCTTGCATTTTCGATTGGCATATGGTTTGTGACAGCGTCCGGTTCTGTAGTGTAGTAGATTTCGACGGTGTAATCGTCCGACTCAAATACTTCATACCATCTGCCATAGTCCACCCTGCCCGGGATCCTAGATGGATGTTCCTCCACATCCAGGGTTTTAAAGCAGCGTTTCTTGCATGTGCCAATATAATATTTAAACGGAATTTCCCCACCAGCTTCATCATTCTCAATAATTTCGACACGCCCGCCCTTACGGCATTCGATCAGTCCGAATGCCACGCCGGTTTTTCCGGAAGGACGCTCGAATTCGCCTCTGTCATCCGGCCGATCCGCTGCATCCGGGTTGATCAGTGCCCTCTTTTGATAGAAGGCTTCCGTACCGATTGGCGGCAGCAGTTCAAACATCGGGGCGACATTATCGGAACGTTTGATCTGTGCGGTGTAGTAGAGAATTTTCTCGTTGAAAATTTCTTCTACATACCTGGATTTGGAGGAATTTCCAGCCAAAATAATGTAAATATTGTCAATAATATCAAGATTCTCCTGTCCGAATGCGGTAGCGAGCGAGGTAAAGAAACTCTCGATTCCCTTTTCGATACGCCGGTAGATGAGTTCGTTCAGTTCATCCTGGTCTGCGGCTAGGGCAAGCCCCACTACCTGGGAACCGTCATTGCGGAACAGGTTCACTTTGATGGAACCACTTTCGTCCACGGTTTCCTCCCCGGTATTTTCCCAGAGAGGGCGCAGTTTGTCGGTTAGGTTGCGCATGTTGATGTTCGCCTCGCGGGAGTCTGAGATCAGGGCTTCGCTTCCGGCAAAATCCGGGCACATAGCAGGACGGTTAAATGAGATATTTTCTTCGCGGAGTTTTTCTTCGTTTGTACGGAATACATAAAAGGCCAGTTCTGCAAGGATATTTTCCCCACCTAGGTAGCGGTCCCCGCTCGCACCGAAATGTTCGATGGTGTAGTCGTATTTTGGTGCCCTGGATTCCCTCCAGACACCGAAATCAAAGTCCGTAGTTCCGCCGCCAAAGTCGAATACTGAATAAAAGACTTCTTCATTCCCTTCCGGCTCAAACCCGTATTCCTGAAGGGCGCAAACTGCGTAGGCAGCAGGTTCGCTGATGCTGCCGTTGATCCGGAAATTCCGCATAATTTCCTCGTCCCTTAAAAGTGGTTCCGGCAAGGCTTTTTTAATGCCCCTCTCAAAACTTTCCGCTATTTTTTCGCGTACCGCGAACTCATAGGTAACAGGGAAGGAGAGATAATAATTGAGGAAAATCCCATTTCGCATATTGTTGATGTAGAGTCCTAGGTAGTATGCGTAGAGTTCAATCGGGTTTAAGTCCTCGTCGGTAAGTTCGCGGAATGCCTTAAGCAGGTAGTCGTTATCCTGCCGATCGCGGATGCGTATTGCCTTTTTTACGCCGGCATCCCCAGCCCACTGTTTCAGTTCGGAAAAGAACGCGCTGTAGTCTGTACTGAGTGAACTTTGCAAATCGTCCACCGCCCGGTGGGAGATATAAACGTCATCCCAGCGTGTGGCAGGGCGACCTAAGGTGGCGACATATGCTTCTAAGAAGGATTCAAGATTGTTGAATTCAATGATTGTCGGGTTTTCGTAGTGTTCTGCGCGGATGCTTTTGCTGACATTACCGGTTCCGACACGCACGGGCAGGATACGGCTGTCCTCATTCTGGTAGACAACAACTGTACTTTTTGTACCAAAGTCAATTGCGACAATACGGTTGCGGTTGATATCCGCACGGGGATTGCGCGCTACGTATCCCTGGTAGGACAGATCAAGAACCGGGCAGTTGTCGTCCGCCTCGCTGTCGCACCATAGATCCCAGTGTCCGCGGTTCGGGTCGGTGAGAATTTTCTCATCGTATGGGTCAATATCGGCGCGCTCATGGTCAACTTCAAGTAAAAGCCTTGAAACCTCTTCCGCATCGAGTTCGTCTACTACGATGGGGGAGTCGTCTTCTCCGTCCGCCCTGCTGGCTTTCAGCTCCTCCAGTTCCTTTTCCTGGATGGTTCTGCTGATTTTTGCACGAACCATCTCACATAAACTACCCTCACGCAGGGGCAGTTTTTCAACAAGCTTTGTATATTCCATCCCTCTTACCTCACTTTACCAGTGCTTTGTTTATGGTTTTGCCGTTTACGCGGTATCCCCTGAGTAATACGCCTGAAATTTTTTGAATTCTCGTCCCACGTGTCAGGCACACATGGATATCCTCATCAAACCGATCCCCTGTCTGTGGCTCGATCAGCGAATAAACGGGCTGATCAAATGTCAGGTTGTAGAGCGAAACGAAATACGCGAATAGACCGTCTATTTTCAGGCAGTCTTCCGAACCGTCCGCTGCTAGGGTCCTGCCGTAATCCCAGAGGTTTGACAGGCTGTTTTTTTGTACCCCGCAGGAGATAAAGCCGTCCGGGGAGGACGCGCGGAAAATGTTTTTCATCGCGTCTTTTGATTTTTCGCCAAGTGAGCCATAAAGTTCCATGGCACGGCTGACTGGTTCAAATTCCGTCAGCTTTTCTAAAGTGGCCTGCAGTTTTTCCTGCGCTGCCAGATCTGCTTGGCGAAGCTTGGAAAGTTCCGCTTCAAGCGCAGCCATATGCTGCTGTGCGTCTTCTAGTTCCTGGCGCAGCGCACGGTTTTCTGACCTCAGTGCCAGGATGGAATTCTCCTGCATTTCATCCTGCACTCCTGCTGCCCCCACAGGTATTTCCGAAGTATATCCGGCTGCCTGCATGTTTTCGCGGACAGTCCTAGGTGAGGGAATCCCGCTTATAGGTTCCCTGTTGCTGCACTCTGCCCGCATAGGATTTTCCCCCCCGGCAAGAAGGAGAAAATACTCTTTAATTTTCCTGTCTTCCAAAATAAATTGACGTATACTGTCCCAATCCATTTTAGCCATCAGCTCCTCCCGCTTTGTTGATTTTTGCTGAGAAAAAATACATTGATATGGTACAATAAATATCCCAAAATGTCAATGTCTTTGCGATTCGCTTTCGGGTGTATTTCCATGCGGTGCAAAGATTTCTTCTATCCTTGCCTTAGCCCTTGCTAGTTCCTCTGTTATCTTTTTATCCCCCGTCTTGTAATCAAGTGGTGTAATAACGCGGTAATGCCCGTCTAGGGCGGTGAGGACATGGCAGGGAAGCAGGCTGAGGGATGTGATGCTAACGGAATTGTAAACACTGTTTGCTTCCTTATTTGACCGCAAGCTTACCTGCACAAAAACAGTATCATGGTTGATGTCACGTGTCATACTCGATACCACATTGCCAAGCGAATAAAAGCATGGCACACTTTTACCGTCCTCTGTAACAATATATTCCATTTCCTGTAAACAATGCGGATGTGATCCAATAATCAGGTCAGCCCCTGCTGCCGCAATTTCTTTTGCGTGTGCTTTCTGGTAATCGCGCACCTCATGGACATTCTCACTGCCCCAATGTGCATAGACCACCACGAAATCCGCCCCGTCTGCGCGTGCCTGTGCAATCCGTTTGGCAATGTCCTTTTTGGAGTAACTGTCGATCATGCGCGCAAGCTGCGATGCTGTCAGAAGTGTGCGCTGGTTGATTAGTTCAGTGAAGGAAAGGATTGCAATGCGGATTCCATTTTTTTCCAACATCATATAGTGCGCGCCGTTGTAGTCCGATCGGTATGTCCCCGTATGTGGAATTCCATATTCGTCAAGATGCGCCACGGTTTCCTCTATCCCGACAAGCCCGCCGTCTAAGCTGTGGTTGTTTGCGGTTACAAGATGCGTAATGCCCGCCCAGGTAAGCGAGGCGAGATAATCCGCCGGGGCATTGCAGTTTGGCTGTTCATTTACCTCCCTTTCCTTTGTGGAATAGGGGTTGCTTTCGGAAAGCGTGGTTTCCAGATTGCCGATAACAAAATCGCAGGAGGAAAAAAAGTCGCGGACAAGATGGAAACTGCCCGTATAATCATGGGTTCCATCGCGGCGTTCGGCGGTATATTGCTGTCCAGCCAAGCACATAAGGTCGCCCATCAGACAGAGGGTGACAGAATCGGAGTGTTCTTCGGGAGTGTTTGCATCCTTTGAAACATCGTCGGAAGAAGGGGTAGAATCCGCCCCGGAATTATTAGCTTCAGGGATACTAACAGTAGGGGCGGGGGGAAGGGTAGAGGGGATGGAATATTTTTCAAAATCGGTATCATTGTGTGAATGTTGGCTGTTTTTGTTCGTGTCAGTATTATTTGTGGTAATATTAGAAGGATTGGGAATATTTTGGGAAATATTGGATTCTGTTTCACGCGGATGATCCCGTCCCTCCACCGGCTCCGGGGTATGATCTGATTTTAAAACGGTGGGGAGCAGCAGGAGAACAATGTTTAATAGCATTACAAGGATGAATGCAGTAAGCAGACGGGTTATCCGGTTCAGGTTTTTCATAAATTAAGTCCTCACATTTTAGGTGGTTTTATAAAGAGCAAAACCAATTATTTTCCATAATAATTATATCATAAAGACGAAATTTTTTCAAGTCTTGTTGTTTTTTGGATGGAGGGCTAGAATATATCTTACTTGAGGGAAAGGTATCATTTTTATCAGCGTATAGCAAATCTTTAAAAGGAGGGTATATGGACGAAAAAGACTGGTTGAAATTGGTGGGGGATAAAAACGGGTGGATGGAAGTGCGCGAGGCAAACGAATATACAGAAAAATTCGGGCTTTCGCTAACAGAAGAGGGCGCGCAGGAACTGATGGAAAGACGCAACCGGGCGCTAAAAGCGGAAGGACGGGTGGAATTTGGCGGGGGGATACTGACAAAGATAATCTATGCGTTCTGTGATTCCGATTATGTGCACGCGGATGAATGGGGTGAGATTTTAGGCAGGTTAACCGAAATTTTTTATCTTTATAAGAATGAGATGAACGATGAGATTACGGATGATGAACTAATTGCATTTATGCGGGAACAGTATGATGAAGTATGCGGCGGGGATCTGGATGAGTTGGAGGGAACCTGTCTTAACCTATTTGCACAGGCGGTTCGTGCGGGATATCGGGGGTATGAAAAAAGTGGCGGATATAATGAGTACGGGCAGTTTGATCTGCGCGCCCGCTGGAGCCATGAGGAGTTTATTGCTGCATTAAACGAATTGTGCCAGTAAATGAACCATACAGAAAACCTAAGTTTTGGTGGTGGGAAAAGGGGAGGGATATAAAAATACAACAATACTGCCAAGGATAATGATAAGGAAGGGAATAAAATGGAAAATAAATCCAGTACAGAATGTGGAATCGGCTATGAAATGGAAGAATTGATCCCCTTAGTTGCCCGGCTTGCAGAAAAATATACGGGTTTTGAGAGCAGTTCGGTTACTTATGAGCGCGCGCAGCAGTTGATGGAAGCAGTAATCTATTGTATAAAGGAATATAGGGAAGTGGAAGGGGAGGACAGGAAAATAGGGGATGGCATAGAAGGGCAGGGAATAGGGACGGATCAGGCTGTTTTAAAAAATCGGAATGATATTATCAAGAAGGAGGAACAAAGAATATCCGCTTCGGATGCATATCAGCGTGGATATGAATTGGTGGTACAAAAGGCGAGGGCAGCAAATGAACAGTATCATAAAATAATGGAAAATTTTTGTGACTATGGGAGCCGGGCGCTGTATGAAACGATAGTGGTGGGAATGCCAGCATTTTTTCTTCATTATGATGCCCGCTTTGCGCCGCAGGAAGAGATTTTATGGTTGGATTATCCCATACCGGCAGCATTAGCAAATCTTAGGGGAATTGACCGGATTTATCAATATCTATGCTATATACAGAAGGAACAGGAATTTTTGGGTCGTTTTCCGAAAGGGTATGTGCAGGAGGTCTGTACGGCATATCATAAAGATTATGGCGAACTGTTTATTAATTTAAGTGAAATTATGTATGAAGAACTGAATAAATAAATATTCGGGCTAAACCAAACCATAGTATACACGGGGTGTTAATTTGTCGTTTAAAGCGGTACAGGGGAAGCAACCTGGTCAGAGTAATATTTGTATTTTAGATTATATTTTTACGAAAACCTTTAAGAAAATAAAATAACCCATTGCAAGTTTATAAAAAAACATATACAATAGGGTTATCGGTAATGTTTTATAGGTTTTGACATGGGTAATGGAATGGATAATGGGCGGCAGGGGCAGCAAAATCCCGGAATCCCTGTAAAACAGAGAACGAAAACGATTTCGAAAAGGAGACAAAGGTATGAATTACGGTTACTTTGACGAGGGGAACAAGGAGTATGTCATCACAAAGCCAAACACGCCAGCTCCATGGGCGAACTATCTTGGTTCCCCGGCTTACGGCGCAATTATCTCAAACAATGCGGGAGGATACAGCTTTGTAAAGAGCGGTGCAAACGGGCGCATTATCCGCTATCATTTCAACAGCGATGACACACCGGGGCGTTATATTTACTTAAGGGACGATGAGTCGAAGGATTTCTGGTCGGCTTCCTGGCAGCCCGTGGCAAAGCCGCTTGATACATATAAGAGTGAATGCCGTCACGGAACTGCCTACACAAGCATGGGTGCGGATTATGCTGGCATCCGTTCCGAGGTGCTCTACTATGTGCCGCTTGACAAGACCTACGAGGTATGGCGCGCGAAAATAACAAACACGATGGATAAAGTACGCAGGATTTCCGCGTTTGGTTACGCGGAGTTTACGAATGACAGCAATTACGAGCAGGATCAGGTAAACTTGCAGTATACGCTCTTTATTACGAGGACATATTTTAAAAACGACAATATGATTGTTCAGACAATCAACGAGAACTGCGGCAAGAATGAGGAGGGAAGCAATTGGAGGGAGCGTTTCTTCGCACTGGCAGGTTCTCCTGTGACCTCCTACAATGGCGACAAAGCAGCGTTTATAGGCAATTATCACACTTACGGCAATCCGGTAGCGGTCGAGAACGGTATGTGCGACAATGTGCTCAACTACAATACAAACGGTTGTGGTGCGCTGCACACCGCCCTGACCTTACAGCCGGGTGAAACGAAGGAGATTGCTTTCCTCCTTGGGCAGACCACCCCGTCCGAGGCAAAAAAGATTGTGGATGGTTACGCGGATCTTGCGGTCGTAGAGAAAGAGAAGCAGGAGTTAATTGACTACTGGCACGCAAAGCTTGCGAATTTCCAGGTGAACACCCCGGATCCGGCCTTCAACAGCATGGTAAATACCTGGAATGCTTACCAGTGCTTTATTACCTTTACCTGGTCAAGGGCGGCTTCCTTCACCTATTGCGGGCAGCGAAACGGCTACGGTTACCGTGATACCGTGCAGGATATCCAGGGTATTATTCATCTTGACCCGGCGATGGCAGAGAAGCAGATCCGCTTTATGCTTTCCGCGCAGGTGAACAACGGCGGCGGACTTCCACTTGTAAAGTATGACCACAACGCGGGGCATGAGGACACGCCGGATGATGATTCCTATGTACGTGCGACTGGGCATCCAGCTTACCGTGCTGACGATGCACTCTGGCTGTTCCCGACCATCTGGAAATATGTGGCGGAATCCGGAAATAAGGATTTTATCAACGAGGTAATCCCTTATGCAAACAAGGAGGAGGGCACTGTATATGACCACTTAAAGCGCGCGATTCAATTTTCGATGGAGCGCCTTGGTGACCATAAGATGCCAGCGGGTCTGCATGCGGACTGGAATGACTGCCTGCGTCTTGGTAAGAAGGGTGAGTCAACATTTGTGGCAATGCAATTATATTATGCAATGACTGTACTTAAAGGCTTTGCGAAGGATTTAAATGATACAGAATATATTGCGTATTTGGATAGGACACAGCAGGAACTTGGTGATATTATCCAGAAAGAATGCTGGGAGGATGACCGTTATGTCCGTGGTATTAAGGAGGACGGGCAGGTGATTGGTTCAAAGCATGACCCAGAGGCAAATATGTGGCTTAATCCGCAGTCCTGGGCAGTTATCAGCGGTCTGGCAACGAAGGAGCAGGCAGAGAAGGCGCTGGAATCCGTTCACCGCGAACTGAACACGAAATATGGTGTGCGCGTGATGGCTCCATCCTATGTGGATCATGCGTTTGATGGTGCGCTGGCGCTTTTGTTCAACCCATCCACCAAGGAGAACGGCGGTATTTTTTCGCAGCCACAGGGCTGGATTATCCTGGCGGAGGCGCTGATGGGGCATGGAAACCGCGCGTTTGAGTATTTTACTGAGAGTTCCCCGGCTTCCCAGAACGACGATGCCGACACAAGAAAGCTTGAACCGTATGTTCACGGGCAGTTTACTGAGAGTACGGAATCCCCGTTTGAGGGTCGTTCCCATGTGCACTGGCTGACGGGGACAGCGTCCACCTGTATGGTAGGTTGTGTGGAGGGGATCTGTGGTATGCGCCCGGATCTTGATGGTCTGTGGGTATGCCCGACCATTCCAAGTGCCTGGAAGGAAATAACGATGAAAAAGATATTCCGTGGAAAGAAGCTGAATATCACGGTGAAAAATGAAAGCGGTGCTGAGGGCGGTTTTAAGGAATTTTATCTGAATGGGGCAAAGCTTGATGCGCCGTATGTGGCAGCAGTAGATATGAAGGATGAAAATGAAGTGGTTCTGGTGATGTAAGATTCTTTCATCTGTAATAGGCACTTCCCACTGCCCTTGGGCGGTGGGAAGTGCCTTGTAAGCTTCCCTGGACTTTTTAGCCTAGAAAAACCACCTCAAAACTTTAGCTTGGTGGGAGGGGCACCAAATTATTGGGGCGCTCTTTTTATGTGCAGAAAAAAGCAGGTTTTAGGGTTTATAGGCATCCCCTGAACAACCTAAATACATTTATAGGGAGGAGCATGAAAGATTTTCTGATGCAGACTTACACCATTGTGCGGTGTTTTTTCTATATATCGATAAACTTACGGTCATACAATAATGCTGCAATCAGCACAACAAAGCATGAACCAGCATTGTGGACTAATGCCCCAGTAGTAGGAGTTAGCATACCCAAAACGGAAAGCGTAACAGCCAAAAAATTAATGCACATAGATAGTGTAATACTGACCTTGATGGTTTTTACGGTGGCACTCCCTAAGCGTTTTAAATATGGGATTTTGGATATATCGTCGCTCATCAGTGCAATATCCGCAGCTTCTACGGCTATATCACTCCCCATACTCCCCATAGCCACACCAACATCCGCAGTTTTAAGTGCGGGTGCGTCATTAACACCGTCACCAATCATACAAACCATTCTCTTGTCTGCTTGCAGTCTTTCTATACCGTGCACCTTTTCTTCTGGAAGTAGTTCTGCATGAACCTCTGCAATTCCTATTTGTCCTGCAAAATAACCGGCGGTTTTTTTGTTATCACCAGTAAGCAATACAGTACGGGTATTCATAGCAGTTAATTGGGAAACCATATCTTTTGATTCTGGGCGCAGCATATCGGACAGGGCAATAATACCAATACATTCTTTTTGTTCGGCTACAAGGATAGATGCTTTTCCCTGTTTGCGCAATTTATCCAATTCATCTTGCTTTTCCTGGTCAAGGGTAATGTTGTTTTCTGTAAGAAATCTCTCATTCCCACAAATAAAATTATGACCAGAAACAACTGCATAGATACCTTTCCCGGTGGTCATTTTGAAGTCCTTCGATTCTACAAGGGGAATATTTTTTTCTTTTGCATAAGCAACAACCGCTTTTCCTAAAGGGTGTTCACTTTTTGCTTCAGCGGAAGCCACAAGGGAGAGCAATTCAGCATTATTCCATGTTTTATGGAAGGATATAATGTCGCTGACTTCCAAACGCCCATAAGTTAAAGTTCCTGTTTTATCAAAAGCAATCGTATCTATATGCCCCATTTTTTCAAGAGCTTCACCCGACTTTATAATGACACCATACTTGGTAGCCTGCGCAATGGCGGCCATAATAGCGGTTGGTGTAGCTAAAACCAATGCGCATGGACAGAATACTACAAGAACAGTAACCGCCCTTACAATATCTTTTGTAGCAAATCCAGAGATTATAGCAATAATTAACGCAATAGGAACAAGAAGGCTGGCACATTTATCCGCAATCCGCTGCATCGGAGCCTGTTTCTTTTCTGCTTCCTGCACCATGCGGATTAATTTTTGCAAAGAACTGTCCTCCCCGACTTTTGTGGCTGTTATATCTATTGAACCAAAACGGTTGATTGTTCCACAAAATACCGTTTCGCCAGTCCCTTTGTCCACCGGAAGGGATTCGCCTGTCATAATGGATTGGTCAACTGATGTTTCACCAGTTATGATTATTCCGTCCACGGGGATTGTTTCACCAGGCAGGATGCGCAGAATATCACCATATTGGATTTCATCTGCTGGTATCATCTTCTCAATTTCATTTTCGATTTTACGTCCTTTGTTTGGTGCAAGGCTAATCAGCTTTTTAAGTCCTTTTTTTGCCCTATTCGTAGTCATATCTTCTAAAATAGCACCAATTGCCATAATAAATGCTACTTCTCCGGCTGCAAATAAATCTTTGATAGCAATTGCTGCAAACATAGCAATTACGATAAGCAGCGCCGAAGAAATTTTGCTGATTCCCGGATTATGAATCACTCTCCAAACAGCAAGATATAACAAAGGGATACCGCTTATGATAATTGACACCCATGCCGGGTCAATTGGTGGTTTGATTCCCACTTTAGGTAATACAAAACTCAAAAGCAAAAAGACACCACCTATTACCGTCATAGGTACCCCGGATAATAGGGTATTTAATTTTTTTAGCATAGAACAGACCTCCATTCCTTCTTGACATCCTCTTAAAATTACCTTATACTTTGTTTATTATACTACGCTTTGTTCGTTATTAATTGTATCAAATTCTATAGTGAAAACAATAACCAAATCAATCACAATGTAAGATACGGAACATTTTACAAGATTTGTACGGGGGAGATTATGGATAGACGGCAGCAAAAAACAAGAACCGCAATTTTTAAAGCTTTTGGCACTTTGTTAGGGCATAAAAAATATAACAGCATTACAGTGCAGGAAATTATTGACGAAGCGAATATTGGGCGCAGCACCTTTTATGCCCATTTTGAAACCAAAGATGATTTATTAAAGGAACTTTGCAAAGAATTATTTGATCATATTATTGACAGTGCTGTTGACTGTAATCATACACATGGTTTATACTCTGATAACCGTGTGCCAAACTCTGTATTTTGCCATCTTTTACAGCATTTAGAGGAAAATAATAATAATGTTCTTGGTTTACTCTCCTGTGAAAGCAGTGAAATCTTTTTGCGATATTTTAAAGATAGTTTAAATGAATTAGTGCGGATACAATTTGTTAATCAACGTAGGAAAAAGAATATATTGCTGCCCGATGATTTTTTAGTCAACCATATTTCCAGCAGTTTTGTTGAAACTATTTTATGGTGGATAAAGGGTCATAGAAAACAGTCACCGACTGAATTAGATCAATATTTCCGTGCAGTTATTGAACCTATTTTATAATTAATTAAGATAGGGGGGATTCCTATCTTCCATAAACTGTTGGGATAAATGCAGAGGAATACGAAGTCATACGTGATTATTGCGAAGCATACGAAAAGAATTTCACAGGCTTTTTGAGAATGAAGAGGTCATAGAATACACAGGGGAAAATATTTTGTGTAATAATGAGGGAGAATTGTGTAGGATAATTTATGAGCATGATAATTATGCCTAATTAGATAATTTTGAATCTACTTGAAAAAAGGTTATATTTTTCGTATAATAGAACCAACAAAGGCAAGGGGGATCGATTTAATGCCTGTGGTATATTTAATGAGGGAAAGGGGTGGATACCATTGAAAGCAGATACCGTGACAA
>CAMWUU010000027.1 GCA_947177515.1 uncultured Lachnospiraceae bacterium | reverse complement strand
CGACCCACAGCACTGCGGTTCGCAGCATGATGCTGGTTCGCAGCATTCATTCCTCTGCGCCGACCCACAGCACTGCGGTTCACAGCATGATGCAGGTTCACAGCATTCATTCCTCTGCGCCGACCCACAGCACTGCGGTTCGCAGCATGATGCTGGTTCGCAGCATTCATTCCTCGGTGTATCACAACCACAATCCGGCTGCGTTGTTACACCGCAATCATTCCCCTGGGTTTGACATGGCCTTTGCATACCACAACCCCTGTTTGCAAAGTTCATAATCGGCCGCGGCTGACCCATCTGCGGCGACCTGAAATTATTCCGATACATAATCTCCCTCTTTCCTGCGTGGTATGCCCTTGCCCAAAATCGCCGGATGCGCACCACACAAAGCGCCTCCTGACGCTCTTCCTTGGTTCATTACATAATATGAGCCTGTGGAAAAAGGGTTACAAAAAGAGAGAAACATCCATGCCGAAATATTTTATTCCGGACAGAAGATATCTTCTAACCACACCCTAAACCGGATAACAAACACCTAATAAAAAAATGCTTACGAAACAAATGCAGGTAAACAGGAAAAACCACATTTGTTCCGTAAACATCTTGACAGAATTATTCCTGCCAACTATACACCAATAATTACCCTACTTATTATACTCGCGGAACCCAACCCGCTCCAGTTTTTCCTTCTTTGCCACAACGCCCGCCTTTTGCTCCTCCTTGTAGGCCTTCAGCTTTTCCAACAAAACACTGTCCGAAGTCGCAAGAATTTTTGCCGCAAGGATGCCGGCATTTGCCGCACCATCAATCGCAACGGTCGCAACCGGGATACCGGATGGCATCTGCACAATCGAGTAAAGCGAGTCCACACCCCCAAGCGCTTTCGTGTGGATTGGCACGCCGATCACCGGCATTGGGAAAATCGCCGCTGCCATTCCCGGCAGATGTGCTGCACCACCCGCCCCCGCGATAATCACCTTAAAGCCCTTTTCCTCCGCACTCTTTGCATAATCAAAGAAAATATCGGGCATACGGTGCGCGGAAATCACGGTTATCTCATAGTCAATTCCAAATTTTTCCAAAATTTCTGCTGCTTTGCTCATTACTGGAAGGTCAGAATCACTTCCCATTACAATACCTACTTTCGCCATACTTAATCCTCCATTTCTTTCTAATCCTTATTCTTGGGTTAACTGCCCCTGAAACTACTCCCTTACATTCAATCCCTTAGCTCCCGCAAGCACAAACTCCCCATCCTTTAACAGCACTACCTTTCTCCCATCAGGCTGGAGCACAGAAATTTCTGCCAGCCCGTCATATGGGAGCGTAATATCCGTATGGCAGTTCATATATGCTTTTGCCGGGTCAGTCCTGCGAAGCAGGGAGATCTCATTGTCACGCGCAATAATCTCCTTCCCATCCGGGTTAAAAACCGCGTGATCCTCGCTCCTTTTATAGCAGGTATCACCCAGGGCAAAATGCGGACCTGTCTTTTCCGCAATCAGGATGGGTAATTTCGGCTGAATCCCATATTTGCGCCCCATCTCGTAAGCAATCCGGTTTGTCCCAATCGCAAACTCGCCAATCGGCAGCGTTTCATGCCCGTACAGGATATTGTCGAAAATATATCTGCGGTTCTCCGCTGGATCTTCAAAATTTGCACATTTATAGTCCGTGACCATACCGTCAACAAAGGTAAATTCCAGTTCCCGGTACTCCAACCCGTTAAGGAACACGCGCCCCACATGCAACACACCGTTCGTCCCGGTAAGCACCGGGGAAGTAAAGACCTCCCCCACGGGGATATTCACATCCGCCGTACAATTCTCAAAATTGGTCTGACTTGCCGGATCAGTAAGTTGGTGCAGGCAGACAACCATATTTGTGCGGTTTCCATTACCTCCGCGCACTAAGACACGCTCCCCTGTATCAAGCACATCGATTAACACCTGCTGCATCCTCTGATAAAGCCCGTTATCTAATGTATTTAACCGAATCGTTTCAAGGAAAATCTCCTCAAATTCCTCCCCAATCGACGGTAATGGGAACGCAATGATTGTATAAGAAGTTTCTTCGGATTTTATATAATCCGTCATCAAAAGACCAAGTTCCCTGCTGCCCTCAAGCATACACTCCGTTGCCCGCGCATCCTTCTGCACCGCTTCTTTTTTGTTCACCGGAAAAAAGTCTTCCTGCCCGAAAACCTCAAGTGCCGCCGGACCCGCATAAGCCGCACACTGCACGCGGTAATCATCAAAAACTACTTTTGCCGCCGCAACCGCCGTTTTCTGCATTTTACGGTCATAACAGAGAGCCATATCGTTTTTATGATCATACTCGTACTGCGGATTTACACTGGTTGCAAAAAAGCCATCCTTGTACCCATAATTTCGTACCGCAAGGTTCATAGCGGCACGGTGGATTGTAACTTTCTTGCCCATCCCTTCAAATGTGCTGACCGCCTTTCTTATCATGCGCTCAAATCCGATGGCAAAACGGATATTGACGATACTTTTCGCAGAAAAATCCACCCCCATAGTCTGAAATCCCCGTATATAACCATCGGTATAAGTAAATGCCATCCGGCTTACAGTTTCCTCTGGCAGGGAATTTATGTATTCTGCAAGCTTTAACTCATTCTCCGAAATATACTCCCCATAAAAATACAGATAGCGCAAATCCGTAAGTTTTGCACCCATAATAATCTCCCGTGCAAAACCCCATGCCGGATCATACTTTTGTTGGACACTTACCCTTCTAAACTCCTCCTGGTAATCATGCAGATAATAGTAAAGTGCTTCCTTAATTTCGCGCCCCGTGTATCCGCCCTCCACCTCAAAACAATTATACAGTTCAATTAAAAGCTCCATCCCACAGGTGAGGCCGCATAGGCGACCTTCAAACGCACAGGCTGTAAGACTGTGTATTTCGGAGTAAACCACCGAAAGAACCTGGCCATATTCCTCCCCAAGCTGCCCCACCGCATAAGCCGGATTGCCATAACAATGGTCATAATTTTCTGGAAGCAGGTCAGCATAGAGCGCATGGTTTAATTCCTGCAATTCTTTTTGTTCCATCTCATAAAGCGAACCGTCAAAAACACGAACCACAACATTGGTTAATTGCGTGATAAAGCCCGCCAGCGTAACAAAATAGTCCTTAAGCGCCCCGCCTAGGCTTCCTTCTTTTCTAAAAGCAGCAATGCGTTCCCCTGCAAGCACATACCGCTCCCACACCCTTTCGTTTTCCTCATGTAAAATCTTCAGTGTTTCCATTACCAACCCCCTTACATCATCCCTGTCAAATACAGTGAAACAAGCGCTAACAAAAGAAGTGCGTTCACCGTCACCCCGAACACGGGCTGAAAATACAAAATATCCGGCTCTCGCAGACTGACAATACCAAGCACAAAACCTGTCACTGCCACCACAAGGCAGCCAAGTCCCAAATAGCCAACCACAATCCCTGCCTGTCCCTTCGCAGCAGCCGAAATAAGGGATGCTGCAAGCAGCCCCACAAAAGACAACAGGGCTAAAAACATCGCCATAATTCCCCTTTTTGAATGTTTTCTCCCCTGAAATTTTAGTCTGCCCTTCTTTCCCAAATTTCCCTCCATCCCCTTATCTGTAAAGGCGTAAATCTGCAATTCCTTAGAAGCAAATCTTTATCTTGTTCCCTGTGCCCTTCTTCCCCTGCGGGTGCCGCGCCCCACACGCAGTCCTGCAAACAAAAGGTGCATCAGCACATATCCGAAAATTCCGCCAAGTGTATTTAGAAACAGGTCATCCACATCAAAGGTACCTACCTTATAGATAAGCTGGATGGTTTCCACTACCAGGCTGAATGAAAAACTCCAAAATGCAACGGTCAAAAGCTTTCCCGTTTTCGGCCACAAAACCGGCAGAAAAAAACCAAATGGCATAAATGCAGCGACATTTCCCGCCAGGTTAATCATAACGCTCTTCATGCCAAGAATTTCGCGGTAAACGTAAAAACGCCGTATTTCCCGGAACAGTACCAGGTTATAATGATATTCGTCCGATATGTCCGTACGGCCATATCGCTCCGAAAAAAACAAAAAATAAAACAGCACCCCCAAGTATAAGATAAAAACAAGCTGGCTTGCCACACGCTGCCAGCCGGATATTCTTCCTCTCACAAAAACCTCTTTCTATCTGCCTGCCCATATTGCTACCTAGCTTACTTTCCCCATTATACACCAGATTATATACAAATTCAAGCGCCCGGTCAAAAAATACACTGTGCATATGTAAATTTCCCCCGTATTTTGCAACTTCCATAGCAAATAATTCTAATGATACCTCCCATTCGCCTATACTGTGTTTTATAAATACCATAAATAATTTTGACTGTTTCCCGATGCAAAAAAAATTTTGCAGCATTCACTGCAAACAATTTTGCAGCATTCACTGCAAACAATTTTGTAGCATTCACTGCAAAATGGGCATCCGCCCCGAAAGACCGGGGATGGATGCCCATGCTGCCATGTAATTAATATACGGAGCTCGCGATGTATGGCTGGTTCAAATTAAAATCAGCCTTGTTTCCGCTTAAATCCGTAATATTGTTTTCAAGAATGGTAAAGCGTACCGTCCGCGAGGTCGGGACACCACCTTCTAGGTTAATGTAAATATTTTTTCCGCTCGCAATCCCAGTACCCGTATAAGACACTCCTGTTGCCGTGTCAACTGCACTGACGCGTATTGTACCCATTACCTCCTCACTCATCGTCATCGTGATGGTACCATAGCTGAATGTGCTGTTTGATGCGATCCTAGGCGGCGTATTCTCGACTGCAACAAACACAAGGCTTGCGCCGGCAATGGCCTGGAAACTCCCGCCAAAGCCCCTCACACCGCTAACAAAGAGTTCGTAGCTTGCATCATAGTTCCCGGAAAATGCACCCTTGTCAAACGTCAGTTCCACTGTTGCACCGCGGTCATTGTTCTCTACTACGGAAGCCGCCACTGGATGCGTCCGTGATGAGATACCATATACAATATAATAGTTCTGGACCATCTCCGCGGTAGCCACATCAATTTTATTGGAGAAAGTCACCCTTACGGTATTCCGGTCATTGACATCCTGTACTGCCGCAATCGGGGCAGGAAGTTCATTGGTGGACGATGTCCCGTTCTTATTGATTGTAACATTTACCGTTCTGGAATAATTTTCCAATTTATCCGCTACCATACCCGCTGGAAGCGTAAGTGTAAACTGTCCGTTATCCAACATCGCCGGCTCATCAAAAATATATGTAACAATCGTGTTTTCTACTTCTGCTGTGGTACTGATCGGGGAAACAGAGGAAATATCACCGTTTGTATTCCGGATCCGCGCCGTAATCTGCTGTGTCGTCGTCGCAAGACGGATTTCCTTGTCATAGGTCAGGATAAGCTTGCAGACTGTCCGCCCATCAACCACCGCATTTGTCATTTCCTGTGCAAGAAGCTGCGGCGGGGTGGTATCAAGTGTAAAGTTGACTGGACGGGATTCCGAAGGAACCGTTGCCGTTGTCGCATTGTAATTGTACCATGCCTGGAACGCCACTACCTGAACCCCTGTTATCGACTGATAGGAAGCAGGAATCTCATACCGGACAAGCTTCGGGTTCTCCACATCCACTACACCGTAGGATGTATACGAACCAAACTGTGCGGTACCGCCCGAGGAAATCTCTGCGCTGAATGTCACTTCAATCTCCGTGCGCGAAATGCGCTCCACTTTCATAATAGAAGCAAGTGGTTTCGTCGCGGTATCCGTGCGCACATAGACACTCTGGAGCTGCCTGCTCGTCGTATTGCCCGCACTGTCCCGGATCCCCTTTAAGATAACCGTTACCAAAAGGTTCCTCTCCGTCGTGTAGCCGGTCAGGTCAATGGAAAGGGAACGCTTATCGCTGCTGAGCACATAATTAAGCGGCTCTTTCAGATAACTGGTCAGGATTGCATCCGTCGTTCCAGAAACACCCTCAACCGTCATATTGGAAATGTCAAGAGCTTCATCAAAATTAATATTGCAAACCAGACCGTTATAGCCGATGGAACTTCCAACATAAATCGGTCCCGTGGTATCTTTCAGCGTCATAATATCCGCATATGGCGCAAACGGAATTCCACTGCTGCTTATTACTTTATCAGATACTACAACCGAATAAATCCCACTGAACGATCCCTCGCTGCGAATCGTTAAAATCCTTGCATCCGTGGAAAGCGTCGCTGTCAGCGCGCCATAGTCTGTAGCCTTTTCATCCCTGCCGATCATAACCGCGCTTGGGATAAGCTTGTTGCCGTTTAACACACTGCTCTTTCTTACCGGCTGACTGAACGTAATCTGCAATTCCTGGCTGCCAACCATCTTCGCCGCAGTTACGCTCGGAAGCTCTGGAGCCTGCGTCGGGAGGGGACTTGGAGTCGGGGTTGCCGTAGGGGTCGGTGTTGGTGTCGGCTTCGGGATCACATGGAGATAGAACTTTGCCACTGCTTTGTTGCCAACCCGGAGCGAATCCGTCTTGCTCAGGCCGTAGCGCACCTCAATTAGTGTAACACCTTCCCTTTTGGCTGTGATCACACCCTTGGTTGATATGGTTGCAATGCTCTCGTCGTCCGAACTAAAAAAAACACTGTCCGTTGTATTTGACGGAGTTACAGTCTTTTTCAGTGTAAGGGTACTGCCAACATACATGGACTTTGCATTGCCGTCATCAGGTGTCACATTGGTAATTTTCACAGCGGTCGCCTCAACACGCTTGCGCACAATCACTGTGCAGCTAAGCACTTCCGATTTCCCGCTGTTGTACTTAAGTGTACACTTGATCGTCGTCGTGCCTTCCTTAACTGGTGTTACCAGACCATTCTTATCGACCTTTGCGATCGATGCCCGGTTGGCTTTCCAGGTAACAGATTTCACTGTCGCCATGTCCACATTTTCAACGGACATCTGGAAGGTCGTGCCGAGATAAATCTTTTTGCTTGTCGCATTCAGCGAGGCGGAAGCCGCCTGCGCGCGCAGCACACCGGCAAATCCCGCAAACATCGGGACAGCCATGCACAGCACCAGGAAAAATGCAATAAGCTTTGATCTTTTCCTTCTCATAACCCTACCTCTTTTCTTAATAAAGTTGTACTTTTATTCTCTCATATAGTTTTGTCACATATAAGCCAAAATTGTTACAATTTTCTTACAATTCCATTTCATTACTTTAATAACTTTCATATAACAGAATGCCAGCTTCCATTTACCCCCGAGCGCAAAAAAAGAGCACCACAGCTTCCCTGCAATGCCCTTTTTTACAACTGCTGCAAAATTATTTAAGAGTAACCTTAGCGCCAACTTCCTCAAGTTTCTTCTTGATTTCCTCAGCCTCTTCCTTAGAAGCGCCTTCCTTCACTACCTTCGGAGCGCCATCAACGGTATCCTTTGCTTCCTTTAAGCCAAGGCCAGTTACCTCACGGACAACCTTGATAACCTTAACCTTCTCCGCACCAACCTCAGTCAGCTCTACGTTAAACTCGGTCTTCTCCTCCTCAGCAGGAGCAGCCGGACCATTTACTGCTACCATTACGCCTGCAGATGCGCTGACACCAAACTCTTCCTCGCAAGCCTTAACTAAATCATTTAATTCCAATACGGTCATGCCCTTGATAGCATCGATAAATTCCTGAGTCGTCATTTTATTTACCTCCATATAATATTTTTCTTTTCATGCCACAGTGCGCCTAGTTTGCGCCCGGACAAACCACCTTAAGCTGCCTCGCCGTTCTTCTCTGCAATCTGCTTGATAACGCGCGCAAAGTTCGCGATCGGGGACTGCATACTTCCAAGAAGCCTGGAAATAAGAACTTCCCTCGACGGGATGGCTGCAATAACTTCCATGCCCTTCGCATCGTAGTATGTGCCTTCCACTACGCCGGCCTTAAACTCAAGCCTGTCGCAGGTCTTTGCAAACTCCGCAAGTACCCTAGCCGGTGCGGTGGCATCATCAATACCGAAAGCCACTGCGGTCGGACCTTCCAAGTTCGCATCAAGCTTAGCGAAATCCGAACCCTCAAACGCCCTCTTAAGATAAGTGTTCTTGTATACCTTGTACACAACACCAGCTTCCCTTAAGGATTTGCGCAGGCGGGTATCTTCCTCTACGGTAAGCCCCCGGTAATCCACAATCACCGCTGAGCTTGCTTTTTCCGCAAAACCCTTGATCTCTTCAATGATCGGGGCTTTTAACTCAACCTTTGCCATTTTACGTACACCTCCTTATAGATTTTGTCTGCACTTTTATAAGGATAATAGAAACTGCCCCCTGCAAAGACAGGAGGCAGAAAATTAGTTATGATATACTAACATTATCCTCGGCAGGCGGACTTCCTTACGCCGTAACTACGGCACCTGCTGTCTTCGGCAGTCGCTGCTTTATGGCAGCGTCCATACTATAACATAAATCTATCCGTGTGTCAACAACAAAACAAAATTTTTTGGCATCTTTTCCCGTGTAGCAGGCACGGAAAAGCCCCAAACAAAACTCTTTACATCAGTTTCGCTGTATTGAGCTTTACGCCAGGTCCCATTGTGGAAGTCATTGTTACACTCTTTAAATACTGACCCTTTGCAGATGCCGGCTTTGCCTTGATGATGGCACCCATAAGTGCCTGGAAGTTGTCTGCGAGCTGTTCTTCCGTGAAAGAAGCCTTGCCAACCGGACAATGGATGATATTTGTCTTGTCCAGCCTATATTCAATCTTACCAGCTTTGATATCATTAACCGCTTTTGTGACATCCATTGTTACGGTACCTGCCTTCGGGTTCGGCATCAGTCCTTTTGGACCTAACACACGGCCAAGACGGCCTACCACACCCATCATATCAGGGGTCGCAACCACAACGTCAAACTCAAACCATCCCTCGTTCTGGATCTTCGGGATCAGTTCGTCGCCACCTACATAATCTGCTCCTGCTGCCTGTGCCTCCGCAACTTTGTCGCCCTTGGCAAACACAAGCACGCGTACCTTCTTACCAGTTCCGTGCGGCAACACAACTGCACCGCGGACCTGCTGATCCGCGTGCCGTCCATCCACGCCAAGCCGGATATGGAGCTCAACGGTTTCGTCGAACTTCGCTGTAGCGGATTTCTTCACTAAACTAACTGCTTCTGCAACATCGTACTGGACGCTCCTGTCAATGAGCTTTGCCGCGTCCTGATATTTCTTTCCGCTTTTCATTTCATTAACCTCCTGGTGGTATTATCGGGAGAATCTGTGTCCCTCCCACAATTTGGGCAAAAGACAATTCTTCCACCCAGCCGTCCTGAGAATAGAAAACCCAGGTCCGGATATGCCGTGTGATTAGTCATCCACAACAGTGATGCCCATGCTCCTTGCAGTACCCGCAATCATGCTGGTCGCAGCCTCAATGGAAGCGGCATTCAGATCCGGCATCTTTAACTCGGCAATCTTTTGAACCTCGGAACGCTTAATCGTAGCAACTTTCACTTTGTTCGGCGATGCGCTCGCGGTTTTTAAATTGCATGCCTTCTTCAGGAGGACAGCCGCCGGCGGAGTCTTCGTGATAAAACTGAAACTCCTGTCCGCATATACCGTGATAACAACCGGGATGATCATGCCTTCCTGGTTCGCGGTGCGCGCGTTGAACTCCTTGGTAAACTGTCCAATATTTACACCGTGCTGACCAAGCGCCGGGCCTACTGGTGGTGCCGGGGTCGCCTTTGCAGCAGGGATCTGTAATTTAATATATCCTGTAACTTTCTTTGCCATGATTCGTAACCTCCTAAAATTGTGGTATTAGCGGGAGACTGATAGTCCCTCCCACCTCCGGCATGCCACGCAGCTTCCTGCGGACAGCCCGGATCAGTTTGCCCCAGTAAAACCGTGCAAGCTGTAAATTAATTTTCGACCCGGATATCGGAAAAGCTGATTTCTACCGGTGTTTCGCGTCCAAACAGGTCAACATTGATGCTGACTGTCTGCTTGTGGGGATTGATGGCGCGGATGACCGCCTGGGTATTCTCCCAGGCACCGGATGTCACCGTCACCGTATCGCCCACCTCAAAATCGTAGGACAGCTCCGCTTCCTTCTTAAAGCCGAGATTGACCATCTCCGTTTCCGAGAGCGGCACAGGCTTTGAACCAGGTCCTACAAACCCTGTCACGCCGCGCGTGTTGCGCACGACATACCATGTGTCCTCGTTCATCTCCATATGGAGCAGCACATAGCCCGGAAAAACTTTCCGCTGGACTTTTTTCTTTACTCCATTTTTCAGCTCGACTGCCTCCTCAACCGGAACGGAAACCTCAAGGATCTGATCCTGCAGATGACGGTTCTCAATGGTCTTCTCGATATTTGCCTTCACTTTATTTTCATAACCGGAATAGGTATGAACCACATACCATTCTGCTTCTGCCATATCGTCACCTTATCCCCGTCAGATTATAACGCCGATGCCAGCTCTGATAACCATGTCCGCTAGGGCAATCAACACGCCCAGTACAACGGAAACAATAACAACCACCGCAGACTCCTTAAACAAGGTTTCCCTATCCGGCCAGATGATCTTGGCAAACTCCGCCTTCAAGCCCTTGAACCAGCTTTTTTTCGCAGCTTTCGGGGCTTTTGGATCCTTCTTTGCAGCCTTTTGCGCCGCATTTACATTAGCTTCTGCCTCTGCCATGATTCCTTCCCTTCCCTGCGGATAAACCAGTTATCCACGATCATGATATTACTTTGTTTCCTTGTGCAACGTGTGTGTCCTGCAGAACCTGCAGTACTTCTTGGTTTCCATTCTGTCCGGATGATTTTTCTTTTCCTTCGTAGTGTTGTAATTACGCTGCTTGCATTCCGTACATGCCAATGTAATCTTTACTCGCACAACCTCCACCTCCATGAATTTTTAGTGGTGGACAAAGCATATCCCTAGCAGGCCTGCTATCCTGCACCGGGCTGCCCCGCCCTTGACAACATGTGTCTGTTTCCTATGGGTCCTGCCTATTTCCAGGCATAAAAAAAAGACCCTTCCAAGCCGTTTAACTATAGCATAGAAGGGTCTTGCCTGTCAAGTATTTTTTTTGCCATCTTGTGATGGAACAAAATCAATCTTTTCTGTAATTTTTAAGAGTCTTAGCGCCCGTGCTGGCATCGCAAGGAAAACGCGGCCACAGTCCGCCTTTATTCTCTCCCCTTCCTTCCCGAAAGGCGTTACAAACGATGCACCCGCAACAGGAAAGGCATGGACACAAAGCGTTGCCAGCTCCGGCTCATCCCGCAGGTTCTTTGCCAAAACATAGATCCCATCATGCTCCGGCGACGGGTAGACGGCAAGAAGGACTGTTCCCGCTTTATCCGCATTTATGATTGACAGCAGGGACTTGCCTATTTCCTTAGCGGGAGCCAAACCGCTTTTATCTATTCCTTTCTCCCAAGACATACCACTCCCTGATAAGCCCTTTTGCGATGCAAGTGCCCCCATCACCACCGGATGGGCAGCATGCACCCCATCTTCCCAGAGCAGACGCTTTTTAAACGCGCCATGTACATTCAGCTCATAGGCAAGGGTAATTGCCCCCTGCTGGTTTGCAAAAAAATTGGTGTCCCAGTAATTGTTCATTGCCCACGCTAGTAGAAGCGGGTTTTCTTCCCTCACAATGCTCCTGCTCTCCCGTCCAAAACGAAAATCCCCGACCTGCACAAGCGGCGCATCCGGGCAGGCAAGTGTAACCATTTTCCCACCGCCGTAAACGGAGATGGCACGATCCACCGTCACCCAGTCCCGGCATACTGCCCCAAGCTGCTCCTCATCCAGCTCTACGATTTCCCCAGCGGTATCATAACTGCACTGCCAGCCACTTTCCATCCTGAGTGGAAGGACAAAATAGATGGACTCCGGCTCATAAACTGGCTCCTTCCGGAAAGATACTTCCATGCGGATATTCGGCTGATGCGTATAAAAGGTGATCTCCTGCTGCATACCTAAAAGCCCCTCAAGGAAAAGCTGCACAGAAAAGGTAAGCGCTCCATCCCCTTCTTCCAAATGCCATGTTTTTCCCTGCCCGCCAGACAAAGTTTTTTCCGTGTCACCTTCCGCTTTCTGCTGCAAATCGCAGGTACTTCCCTTTAAATCCCCGGATAAGGGGATGCTTCCAGCACGTTCCCTCTTAGCTTTCCACCCATGGTTCCACTGGCTGATACTTCGGTTTCCAAGATCCACATCCCTCGGGAATAAGGTCGCGCGCTGTGCAGGATTTTTTGCCCCGTCCACCGTTTCCCTCACTGGGTCAAAGAGATAGTACCCACTGCCTTCATCCAGAATATCCGCTTTAAGTTCTTTAGAATATAATTGGTAAATTCTTCCAGTTTCTTTTTCGAACAACACGCGGTAATACGGTGTTTCCACACAGCCTTCCCCGATAGAAAAAGCACTTTCCCTATCTGCTGCCTCCTCCTGCATCTGCTGTATCTTATCAAAAGAAAATTCCATATGTGTAAACGGCGGCACATTTACCCAGCCCGCACTTTCCGTTTCCTCCCCATCCTTTATATAAGGCACATAACTCTTGCTGCGGATGGCACTAAGCTGCCTGCAATCCTGCCTATAGCTTTTCGGATAACAAAGCTTTGCCATTTGGGCTGCCCCGGAAGTATTCGTCAGCGTGATTCCAAAAAGGGCATTGCTCTGCCACGGGTTGCCGTTTAACGCCTCCATGCGGTTTGCGAGCAGATACCCTGCCAGATCTGCCGCCGTGTAGGCCATATCAAACTTGTGCACACGCTGGGCAGTCGTTTCTGGATCATCCGGTTCCTTAACGGACTGGGATGCACCCCAAGTATGCTCATCAAATAACAGGATCTGGTTCTGGCACTCCTCTTTCACTCTTTCGTAATGCCGGTCCGCCCTGCCAGTCAGGCATTCTAAAAATTCCGCTTTTTCCAATGTCTGTTTCGCCAATCTGGAAACACGGGTTTCCCTTGCTGTACTCCCGCTGCCAAAATTCCAGTAGTCCGTCCAGTCGCCCGCATATTTTGCGACGCGTCCCGCAGGTTCTTTTAGCACCCGCTCCCGCAGCATGTCCGCTGTGACAATCCGGATCTTTTGTTCATGTCCTTCCTCATTATATTGCCGTATCAAATCTGCCAGCTCACGATCCGGGCAGTTATTGTCATAGAGCGGCGGGTTGGTCGCCGTAAGGAATGCAAACTCATATGGATATCCCATTTCCGAAAGCCGCCCCACATATTCTTTCACGCCCTCGTGCATACGCTCCACGGAATGTTCATGCGTAAACATAAACTGGCTGAACAGGGAATAATGCTCGCCAAGGAAGGTTCTGAGTTTCCTTTTATCTGCCAATTCCCAGTCAAACAGGGCAGGGCGCGCAAATGGGATGCCCCCGAAATGGATATTAATCCCCGTCAGGTAAAAATCAACCCCCGCATCCAAAAGAAGACCTCCAAGCGGCCACGGCTGACCATTCACATCATGGTTAATGGCTGTGTGGATGGTAATGCCAAGTTCCTTCTCAAGCCTCCCCTTTGCTAAGAGCGCCATAACCAGTTCCCTTGCATTACAGCCGGGCGTGGTGTGCATTGGCAGGGCGGTCACGCATATGCTGCCGTCCCCAATGTATTCCTTAAGCTTTGTAACCTGCTCCTTTGTTGCTGTTTCCAGCCATTTCTCCAGCACACAATTCGCCTCAACCGTCCAGCGGTAACGCGATTCTTCCGGATACTCCTTTGTTTGCTCTATCAGTTCCATTGCCTGTGTCAGATAATCCACCTGCAGCTCCATCAGAAGCGGCTGGGGATGTGTGTATCCGATATCCAGATGGCTATGCATCATACACCAGATCTCTTTTACCATATCATACTCCTTATTTATGTTTTGCATGTCCCCCCGCTCCTTACCGTGAAAGGCCTTTTTGTCCGCAATGCTCCCAAAAATCCCTTCCTGGTTCCGTTTAGGGACATGCTGTTTTTTAAGTCCCGCCTATATTCCCTAGCTTTCCTACCGAACGGTCGCCCGCAGGATTTTTACCTCCCCGGAAATCGGGCGTATCATGCATTCCTTCACCTGTGCCGGAAGGATGAAGGTTTCTGCGTAATGTACCTCATAAGGTTCAAAAGAACCATCCATGCTCTCGATAAGTGCCCCCTCACCTTCTACAACATTGCAGCTACTCACACCGCCCTCACTTTTTAAGATGGCACTTTCACGGATGGTATAGCGCCTTGTTTCCACAAATTCCCTTTCATGCAGCCCCGTGCGCTCCACCATCACTGCAGGAGTATCCTCAAGCAGCTTAGTCCGGTTGACCAGATTTTCCTTTACCCAGCCCGTTGTCCGATCCCACTGGATATTCTTCTCCCCGTGGCCAATATGCACGGGGCGTGGAAGTCCGTCCAGTCCCACACGCCCCCAGTCCCACAGTTTGAACGTAAAAATATAAGGGGTCGCGCTTACCTCAAGCACCATTGTATCCTTCCCGCTGCAATGCACGGTTCCACCCGGAATCAGAAAATGATCATGCTTTTTCACCTTCCATTTATTTACATATTTATCTGCATCAAATACAATCTCCCCTGTCTGCGCCCGTTTCAGTTCATCAAGCATTGCCCCGCGGTCCATGCCTTCCTTCAGACCCAGATAGACAACACAATCCTCCCCGCAATCCAGGATATAATAACTCTCATCCTGCGTATAATGCATACCAAATGCAGACTGGATGTACTCCGTGAGTGGGTGTACCTGGAGCGAAAGATTCTGCCCGCCCATCGTATCAAGAAAGTCAAAGCGGATCGGATACTCATCGCCAAAACGTGCGTGTACCCGGCTTCCAAGCAACTGCACCGGGCGGTAAAATACAACGTCCACGGACGGAACCTCAATGCGTACCTGCCCAAACTGCATATAGATACTATTTTCTTCCGGCACACCATCAAATGCCCAGGCATAATTCGGGGCATCCCCATCAATCCCGCAGATTTCCTTCATCCACTGTCCACCCCAGACCTCCGGTGCAAAATAGGGTACCAGGCGGAACGGCTCGCGGCAGAAAGTTTCAAGCCCCACACGGAAACCATCCCCGCATACCATCTTCGGATCCCCTTTCCTATTGGTATCAAGCAGGAAATCAATGCGGTCAAAAAGCTGTTTTTTCAGGCGGTCGGCCATGCGCCATTCCACAAAAAAACCTTGTTTAAATTTTGCCAGCTTAGGGGCGTTTTCATTATGTGCTTTCCAGTTCGGTGTCCCAGCAGCAAACCGAAGCTGGATCTCCCAGCGGGCAAGATCCGCATAGACTAAGAGATCCCCCTTATGCACTAAGGAAGCTCCCACACCATACACCACGCAGATGCCATTCGTTTCTTCAATCCTCTGGCGCATTTGTGCAACGAGTTCCTCCACATAAAAATCCTCGACCTTAAGTGTGTTCATAATGCCAAACACTCGGTCGTTTGTCAGATACTGCCTGATATAGTCCATGTACTGGCGGTCGCTGACCATACACTGTTCTGCATCAAAAAATGTTGCATTCAGTCCGCTAAGCCCAGCAACAATCTCTTCTTTATCCACCTGTGTATAGGTTTCTAGCGTAATCACGGTATGCATCCTCTCGCCTGCTGCCTGCCGCAGAACCCCCACAATCTCTTCATACCCCTCATATGCGGAAAAACCCTCTATTTTCTTCGCCGGATATTTATCATAATTATGATAGTTCCGAACCATTTTTTATGCCCCCTTCCCTCAAAACCATCCTCCAACATTCTTTTGACCAAAAGTCAATTATTCTATTCCTTTTACAGTAAAACCGCTCCAACCATGCCCGCACGGTTCCCAAGTTCTGCCGCAAGAACCTTGACCGGCAACCTTTGGCCGCCAAAAGCATACCGGTTAACCGCCTCTTCCACTTCCTTTATAAATAGCGTGCAAGAAGCATCACGCCCCCCGCGTATCCCCACCACTTCCGGACGCAGCACATTG
>CAMWUU010000026.1 GCA_947177515.1 uncultured Lachnospiraceae bacterium | reverse complement strand
GGGTTTCACATAGGGGGGAATATAAAATAATTTATGGAGCAAAGGCAGTGGGGACTGCTTTGCAGAAAGAGGATTTTATATGGACGGCAGGAAAGAATATATCAGGATACGCGGCGCTAGGGAGCATAATCTAAAGGGGATTGATGTGGATATCCCGCGCAATGAATTTGTTGTGTTGACGGGACTGAGCGGTTCTGGTAAGTCGTCGCTCGCATTTGATACAATTTATGCGGAGGGGCAGCGGCGTTATATGGAGTCGCTTTCTTCTTATGCGCGCATGTTTCTGGGACAGATGGAAAAGCCGAATGTTGAGAGCATTGAGGGGCTTTCCCCGGCGATTTCCATTGATCAGAAATCAACAAACCGCAATCCTCGTTCCACAGTTGGCACGGTGACGGAGATTTATGATTATTTCCGCTTGCTTTATGCGCGTATTGGTATCCCGCACTGTCCGAAATGCGGGCGTGAGATCCGCAGGCAGTCTGTGGATGAGATGGTGGATGAGATTATGAAACAGCCGGAGGGGACGAAGCTGCAGCTTTTGGCTCCGATTGTGCGCGGGCGTAAGGGTGAGCATGTCAAGATTTTCGAGCAGGCCAAGCGCAGTGGTTATGTGCGTGTACGTGTGGATGGAAATATGTATGACTTGAGCGAGGAAATCAAGCTGGAAAAGAATATCAAGCACCATATTGATATTGTAATTGACCGTCTGGTTGTAAAGGCAGGAATTGAGAAGCGCATGGCGGATTCCATTGAGAGCGTATTAAAACTGACGGATGGATTACTTGTTGTGGATGTGATAGGTCAGGGTGAATTAACGTTCAGCCAGAGTTTTGCCTGTCCGGACTGTGGGATCAGTATCGAGGAACTCGAGCCACGCTATTTTTCGTTTAATAATCCTTTTGGTGCTTGCCCGGAGTGCCACGGCATCGGTATTAAGATGGAGTTTTCGGAGGAATTAATGATACCGGATAAGTCGGTAAGTCTTGTGGGAGGAGCAATCATCGTGCCGGGCTGGCAGTCGGCGGTTGATAAGTCCAGTTATACGCGCTGTATGCTGGAGGCACTTGCAAAGGAATATCAGTTTGATCTGGATACGCCATACCAGGAGTTAACAGAGGATATCCGCCATATGTTAATTTATGGCACCGATGGGCGCAAGGTTAAGGTACATTACCGCGGGCAGCGCGGCGAGGGGATTTACGATGTGGAATTTGAAGGTTTAATCCGTAATATCGAAAGGCGTTACCGCGAGTCGGGTTCGGAAAATTTAAAAGCGGAATACGAAACTTTTATGACTTCTACCCCATGCAAACTTTGCAAGGGCAAGCGCTTAAAACAGGGGGCGCTCGCTGTAACAATCGGGGAGAAAAATATTGCGGAAGTTACGGATTATTCCATCTGGCGTTTAAAGGAATTTATGGAAGGACTGAAATTAACGGCGCAGCAGGAGAAAATCGGTGAATTGATTTTAAAGGAAATCCGCGCACGCCTGAAATTTCTGGTGGATGTGGGGCTTGATTATCTGACACTTTCCCGCGCGACAGGTTCTCTTTCCGGCGGAGAGGCGCAGCGCATCCGTCTGGCGACCCAGATCGGTTCAGGGTTGGTTGGTGTGGCATATATTTTGGACGAGCCGAGTATCGGCCTGCATCAGAGGGATAATGATAAGCTTCTGGCTACTTTAAAGCATCTGCGCGACCTTGGCAACACATTGATTGTAGTGGAACATGACGAGGATACGATGTTTGCTGCGGACTGTATCGTTGATATTGGTCCGGGTGCGGGCGATCATGGGGGCGAAGTAGTGGCGGTTGGTACAGCAAAGGAGATTATGGCAGTGCCGGAATCCATAACCGGAGCTTATCTAAGCCACCGTGTGGAAATCCCAGTGCCGAAAAAGCGCCGCACGCCAACGGGGGTATTAACTGTAAAGGGGGCTAGGGAGCACAATCTGAAAAATATTGATGTGGATATCCCGCTCGGCGTGTTTACCTGTGTGACCGGCGTGTCCGGATCGGGAAAAAGTTCGCTTATCAATGAAATTCTTTACAAAAGTCTTGCAAAAAAATTGAACCGTGCCCGCACAATTCCAGGCGACCACGACGAAATTATTGGGGTGGAGCAACTTGATAAAGTCATCAGCATTGACCAGTCGCCAATCGGCCGAACGCCGCGCTCTAACCCGGCGACCTACACCGGTGTATTTGATATGATCCGCGATTTGTTTGCCTCCACGCAGGATGCGAAGATGAAGGGTTACCAGAAAGGGCGTTTCAGTTTCAATGTCAAGGGCGGGCGCTGTGAGGCCTGCTCCGGCGACGGGATTGTGAAGATTGAGATGAATTTCCTGCCAGATGTATATGTGCCTTGCGAAGTATGTGAGGGCAAGCGCTACAACCGCGAAACCCTGGATGTGAAATATAAGGGAAAATCGATTTTTGATGTGCTTGATATGACAATCGAGGAAGCAGTGCATTTTTTTGAGAATGTACCTGCAATTAAGCGGAAAATTGAAACATTGAACGATGTCGGGCTTTCGTATTTAAAACTTGGGCATCCGTCCACATCGCTTTCGGGCGGCGAAGCACAGCGTATCAAGCTTGCGACAGAGTTAAGCAGGCGCAGTACGGGCAAGACGATCTATATCCTGGATGAGCCGACGACGGGACTGCATTTTGCAGATGTGCACAAGCTGGTTGATATCCTGCAGCGGCTTACTGAGGGAGGCAACACGGTGGTGGTGATTGAGCATAACCTAGATGTAATTAAGACGGCAGATTATATCATTGATATCGGGCCTGAGGGCGGCGACAAGGGCGGTACAGTCATTGCAACGGGGACACCGGAAGAAATTGTGAAAAAGAAGAAGTCCTATACGGGGCAATATGTGAAGAAGTATTTAAAAAGCTAGGAAAGGGAGAAATAAAGAACGCTGCTGTCCGTTTTTATGCTTCCCTTTTACAGCGCGGTTTGCGCCATAAGTATGAACGGGGAATGGATTAACTGCGCTTAGGAGAGCCGCCGCATAACTGGAAGTGCAAGATAGAAGAAGCGTGGACGTACAGAAAGAATTCTGGGTATGATCTAGTACTATAACAAACATTTATGATTGTCCGTTGTAGTACTAGATCATTAAGAACAGGATTTTCGCTGTATTAAGAAGGAAAATATGTTAAAGTCAATGATGCAGATGTATGTAAAGGGAAGTGTGGAAGTGGTGGAATTTTAAATGAGGGAAAACAATGGGACAGGATTTTTATGCGATGATGTCAAGAATGAAATATATTGAGCGCTGGGCGCTGATGCGCAATTCCATGAAGGAGAACATAAGCGAACATTCCTTAGAAGTGTCAATGCTGGCGCACGCGCTGGCGGTAATTGGGAACCGCCGTTATGGAAAAGTATTGGATGCGCAGAAAGCGGCATTAATTGGGCTGTATCATGATGCGACTGAAATTATTACCGGTGATATGCCAACACCGATTAAGTATTATAATGCAAGCATCCAGGGAGCGTTTAAGGATATTGAGAATAAGGCAGCGAGGCAGTTACTTTCGATGCTGCCAAAAGAAATGCGCCCGGATTACGAGGCGATTTTTTTTCCTGCAGAAAGCGAGGAGTATATTTGTAGACTGGTCAAGGCAGCAGATAAACTGTCAGCACTGATTAAATGTATTGAGGAGGAAAAAACTGGAAATACAGATTTCCGGAGTGCAAAGGAAACCACTGTGATTGCTTTACACAGGATGGAATTGGTGGAGGTGGAAGATTTTATGCGGGATTTTCTGCCTGCTTATGGGAAGACATTGGACGAATTGGGGGCTGAAGGATAAAGGAATGCAGGCAACAGGAGTTTTTTACTATGTTTATTGAAGAGCGTCACAGGACGATTTTGGAACTACTAACACAGGAGGGAAGTATTACAACTAGTGAGATCAAAGCGCGATTTGGCATCAGCTATGATTCAGCAAAACGTGATCTTCGGATTCTGGAAGAAAAAGGACTGTTAAGACGCACGCATGGCGGAGCTATTATAAAGTGCAATGTTGGATGGGATGGGCAGTTTGATAAACAGCTAGGAAAAGAGTGCAAGAAAACCGTGGAAGATCATTACCTTGCGATTGCAAAGCGTGCAATCGCCGAAATTAAATGGCGGGAAGTTGTTTTTGTAACAGCGGGGGATATCGGTTATCGGATGGCGCAGAATATGACTAACAATCAAATTTTTACAGTTGTGACCAATTCTGCTGAAGTTGCCAGTGAACTGCACAAAAAAGAAAATATTACAGCTATCCTTGTTGGTGGGGAAATGAGAACGGACAACTCTTTTTACGATGGATTTTCATCGGGGATTATAGAGCGCCTTCACTTTGATAAATGTTTTATTACTTCTGGCGACATATCATCAGAATTTGGATTTTTTGTTCAGGGGTCACACAATACAGAATGGATCAATAGGATAATTCAAAATTCAGGAAAAGTGTACGGATTATATTCAGCAGAAAAAAGTGGGAAAAGTGAGGTTATCTGTAACTGTGATATTGAAAAACTGGATGTGCTGGTTACGGACAAAGACCTGTGCAAAAAGGAGCTAAAGACCTTTAGGGAGGCGGGGGTGGAAGTGATTGTAGCAAGGAGTTGATTGGGGGCAAAATAGATTTTAATGTGAGCGTGATTTGCAGGAGAAGGTGCAGTATATTTCACCATTTTTCAAAAATTTTATTTTAGGGCTGGAATAAATGAAGATTTTGTAGTAGAATGGGAAAAAATAAGCGTCCAGCCGTTAGCAGGATGGGGAGGACAGGATTGTCTGGATAATGAGAAAACGATGGAGGGATAGTAAGATGGAAAAGGAAATGATCATTGTAATGGATTTTGGCGGGCAGTATAACCAGTTGATTGCGCGCAGGGTAAGGGAATGCAATGTATACTGTGAGGTATATCCTCACACGTTGAGCCTTGAAAAAATCCGGGAAATGAATCCAAGGGGCATTATCTTTACCGGGGGACCGGACAATGTTTACAAGGAAGAGTCCCTGCGCTGCCCAAAGGAGCTTTTTGATCTTAGTATCCCGATTCTTGGCATTTGCTATGGTGCCCAGCTTATGGCATATATGCTTGGCGGCGACGTGGCGACTGCCCCAGTCAGCGAATATGGAAAGACGGAGGTTGATGTAGAAACCTCCGACATTCTTTTTGAGGGCGTTGAGGGGAGGACAATCTGTTGGATGAGCCATACAAATTATATTGCGAAAGCACCAAAAGGATTTGTCATCACAGCGCACACCCCTGTCTGCCCGGTAGCTGCCATGGCATGTCCTGGGCGAAAACTGTATGCAACGCAATTTCATCCAGAGGTTATGCACACCAAACAGGGTATGCAGATGCTCTCAAATTTTGTATATAAGATCTGTGGATGCACAGGCGACTGGAAAATGTCTTCCTTTGTGGAAACTACAATAACTCAACTGCGTGAAAAAGTAGGAAGCGGCAAGGTGCTCTGTGCGCTTTCCGGCGGTGTGGATTCTTCTGTGGCGGCGGTATTACTTTCAAAGGCAATCGGAAACCAGCTTACCTGTGTGTTTGTTGATCATGGTTTGCTGCGCAAAAATGAGGGGGATGAGGTCGAGGCGGTTTTTGGACCAAGTGGTCCATACGAGCTGAATTTCATCCGCGTCAATGCGCAGGAGCGCTTTTACGCGAAACTTGCCGGGGTGACTGAGCCGGAGCAGAAGCGTAAGATTATCGGTGAGGAGTTTATCCGTGTATTCGAGGAGGAAGCAAAAAAGATTGGGGCGGTGGATTATCTTGTGCAGGGCACAATCTATCCGGATGTGATCGAGAGTGGGCTTGGCAAATCCGCCGTGATCAAATCGCACCATAATGTAGGCGGGCTGCCGGATTGTGTGGATTTTAAGGAGATTATCGAGCCGCTGCGCCTGCTGTTTAAAGACGAGGTACGCAAAGCGGGATTAGAGCTTGGGATTCCTTTGCATCTGGTATTCCGTCAACCATTCCCAGGACCGGGACTTGGCATCCGGATTATCGGGGAAGTGACGGCGGAGAAAGTTCGGATGGTACAGGATGCGGATGCGATTTACCGCGAGGAGATCGCGAAAGCCGGAGTGGACAAAGAGCTTGGGCAGTATTTCGCCGCGCTGACGAATATGCGAAGTGTGGGAGTTATGGGGGATGAGAGGACGTATGATTATGCCGTGGCGTTAAGGGCGGTGACGACGAGTGATTTTATGACGGCGGAAGCAGCACAGATTCCGTGGGAGGTGCTTGGGAAGGTTGCGGGGAGGATTGTGAATGAGGTGAAGGGGGTTAACCGGGTAATGTATGATTGTACGGGGAAGCCGCCGGCGACGATTGAGTGGGAATGATTTCAGGGAACGGAAAGGCCTTGATATGACTGGGTTTTGCAGGGCTTAGTCCCCTCTGTGGCAACGATTTGGCAACATTTTTTCATTATTCATAAAAAGAGAGCTAACTGATTTTGATTAGTCAGTTAGCTCTCTTTTTCTTTTTATTATTATTTTGTGCAACAAACGGCCTTTCCCGTGGCCTACAAGTGAGCGGGTCAAAAGAGGTCCTGGGGCGGCACCTTCACATAGGGTTGAGCCTTATCAAACTCCGGGTAATGGTAGCGCCACTTGTCGTAAGCCTCTTTGGAGATTTCACCCGCCTCCAGCATGGCAGCGGCCTGTTGCCAGGAGCAAAGCATCTCATGCAACCGAGCAGCGTCCTTGCTCTTCCGCACATCAACCTTCAAGCAGACTTCTCCATCCGTCTCGCTGATCTTGAGCCCGTAGTTATCCTCCAGGGTAAACAGGGTGTGCATGAGCCCTACATAGGAGTCTATGTCCGGGACGGAGAGGGCATGGGGAGAGACATCCAGTACCTGGGCTAAGGCGGCGGTAAGGTCTGCCTTAGGGGTTCTTGATCCTGTTTCATACTGTGCCAAGCGCACATCGGCAGACTTCTCCGGGAAGCCCAGCGCCATGCCCAGATATTTCTGTGTCATCCCCCGCAGGAGACGGAAAAAGTGAATCCGTTCGCCAATCGCCATATTATCAACTCCAATCGTTGGTTGTCCTTAGGAAAAGCGTAGCAGAAATGCTTAGTAAAGTCAAGAGAATCCTAAACAATTTTATTTAATTTATTTTGCGTGCTCCGATTGACACAAGCTATTTTGCTTAGTATAATGACAATGGACTAAGCATAATAGCTTAGAACTGATAAATAAAAAAGAACTGCCGCAAGCCCTGGTTATACATCCGGGAAAAAAGTGGCGGACGAAAGTGAGGAGGCATTTATGGAACACAATATCCATCCGCAGCAGCCATCAAAGAAGAAAGGAAGGTGTTTTCAATGCAGGCACAAAACTTTATGCGCGTGGAGGAAGTGGCCCAGGAGCTGGGCATCTCCAAGTCCCACGCCTACAAGGTGATCCACAAGCTCAACGCCGAACTCCGTGAGAAGGGCTATCTGACCATCTCCGGGCGGGTCAATCGGAACTTTTTCATGGAGAAGTTTTGCTATGGCAAGACGGGAAAGGAGGGCTAATCATGGCAGTCTATAAGGAAGAAAAGTCAAACACCTGGCGGGCGGTCTACCGCTACACTGACTGGAACGGCGAGCGCAAGCAGACCCAGAAGCGGGGCTTCAAGACCAAACGGGAGGCACAAGCCTGGGAGCGCGAACAGCTCAACAAGACCAGCGCTGATCTGGACATGACCTTTAAGAGCTTCGTGGATCTCTACACGGCGGATATGAAGACCCGGCTCAAGGAAAACACCTGAGCCACCAAGGATCACATCATCCGCACCAAGCTGCTACCCTACTTCGGCAAGCTGAAAATGTGTAACATCACTGCCCAGCAGATTATCACCTGGCAGAACGAGATGCTGAACCACAAGGACGAGAATGGCAAGCCCTACTCTCCGGTGTACCTGAAAACGGTTCACAACCAGCTCAGCGCCATCTTCAACCACGCGGTTCGGTACTACAACCTCCGGGAGAATCCCTGCAAGAAGGCGGGCAGCATGGGCAAAAAGAAAAACCGGGAGATGATGTTCTGGACCAAGGAGCAGTACCTGAAATTTGCCGAGGTGATGATGGACAAGCCGCTATCCTTCTACGCCTTTGAGATGCTCTACTGGTGCGGTATCCGGGAGGGGGAGCTGCTGGCTCTGACCCCGGCGGACTTTGACTTTGAGAAGCGCACCGTGTCTATCAACAAGTCCTATCAGCGTCTGAACGGCGAGGACCTGATTACCACCCCCAAGACGGAAAAGAGAAATCGGGTCATCACCATGCCGCAATTTCTGGCTGAGGAAATCCAGGATTACATCAAAATGCTTTACGGCATCGGGCCGGATGACCGGATGTTCACCGTCACCAAGAGTTATCTCCACCGGGAGATGGACCGGGGAGCCAAAGAAGCGGGAGTACCGCGTATCAGAATCCACGATATTCGTCACAGCGCGGTTTCACTTCTGATCGACATGGGGTTCTCTGCCACGGCCATCGCGAACCGAGTGAGCCATGAGAGCATTGACATCACTTACAACTACGCACACCTGTTTCCGTCCAAGCAGGCGGAAATGGCAGACAAATTGAACATGGAAAGGGGCAATTAAAAATGTCAGCAAAGAATTTGGACAAGCACAACCGTTGGAGGAACAAGACCGTGGCTTTCCGGGTCTCCCCGGAGGAGGACACCCAGATCGAGACGGCGGTGAAGCTCACCGGCCTGACCAAGCAGAATTACATCATCCGGCGGCTGCTTTGCCGGGATGTGGTGGTCCAGGGAAACCCCAGGGTTTACAAGGCGCTGCGGGACCAGCTGGCCGCTGTTCTGGACGAGCTGCGCAAGATTGAAGCTGGACAGGGCGTGAACGATGAGCTGCTGGACACCATCCAGATGATCGCTGCCATTATGAATGGGATGCAGGAGGACTTTGCCTATGACCGATGAGAAAAAGAAAATGACCGCCCAGGGCTCATCTGTTGGCGCAGATGATGGGCAGTCAATCTCTCAAAATTACAAGACCACTATACCAGACCCGGACGAAAAAAGCAATTCCCCGGAAAGAGATTTGGAGGAACTTTACCAGAAAATGCGCTGCATGAGCGACACGGCTTACCTGCATACTGTGACTCTAGACGAGCTGAAGGACAATGTGTTCGAGGGCAAGTCTGCGGTGATTGAGAATCTGCTCTATACAGGAGCGTACATCCTTGCTGGAGCGCCCAAAATCGGTAAGTCCTTCTTGGTGGCGCAGATCGCCCACCATGTCAGCACTGGGCAAGATCTGTGGGGCTACAAAGTCCACCAGGGAACCGTGCTCTATCTTGCTCTGGAAGATGACGAGAGCCGTTTGCAGCGCCGGATGTTCCGTATGTTTGGCGTGGAGGGGACAAGTTCCCTCCACTTCGCCACCAACGCCAAAATGATCGGCGGTAGCCTGGATGAACAGCTGGAAAAGTTCGTTCGGGAACACAGTGATACCAAGCTGATTATCGTGGATACCCTACAAAAAGTCCGTGAGGCTGTGTGTGACAGTTACAGCTACTCCAGCGACTATGAGGTGATCGGCAAGCTGAAGCAATTTGCCGATCGGTATGGGGTCTGCGTCCTGATCGTCCACCACACCAGAAAGCAGCCTGCGGGAGACAGCTTTGAGATGATTTCTGGTACAACCGGCTTGCTGGGCTGTGCGGATGGGGCGTTCCTGATGCAGAAGGAGAAGCGAACGGATAGCAAGGCTACCCTGGAGGTGGTAGGCAGAGACCAGCCGGATCAGCGGTTATATCTGAGCAAAGACCAAGAGAGCCTGGTTTGGGGTCTCGACCATGCAGAGAATGAGCTTTGGAAGCAGCCTCCGGACCCAGTGCTGGAAGCCGTGGCAAAAATTGTGTCTGCTGACAACCGGGAATGGGAAGGCAGTCCCACCGAGCTGGCCCAAGCGATTCAAACGGATATGGCGGTGAACCGTCTTACCAAGCATTTGAATGTGAATGCCAGCCGCTTACTGGAAGAACATCAGGTAAAGTATGAGAACAAAACCAAGCATGCTGGACGGCGTATCCGGCTGACTTACATGGTGGTGGAAGCACCCGCGTTTGAAGTAATCGAATAAAGCGCGACGCTCGCAACGGTCGCGACGGTGTTTTGAGGGGTACTCCCAGCACCGTTGCGACCGTCGCAACCGTCGCGGAACGAAAAAACTGGGGTGGTATTTTACCACCTCATCTTCCGGGAGGGTGCTCTAAAATGGGGCACCCTAAAAGTACCAGAGGATGTCGCGATTCACGAAACCCTGTGTCCCGAAACATGGTGCCGGGTCCAGGGGCAAAAAGCGTTCAGAGAACGCGCAGCCACAGAATGAAATTCTGTGTTCAAAAGGGGCTTGGGGGCGATACCCTCAACAAGCAGACGGCAGGAAATGTGAGTGTGTATTAACACTCGCATTGCTTGCCCGTCGTGTGTGTGGCTATCCACACGCATTGCTTGCCAGTGTCTAAAACAACCGAAACGGTTCTTGTGCTGCTGCGGGAAATCAACTGAAATTCAAGTATTGGGAGGTAACGACTATGAGAAAGATTTTGTCCTGTGAGTTCAACATGGACACCGCCTGCGTGGAGCTGCGCCTGGATGATGGGACGCTGCTCTCCATAGACTGCACCGCCGTGGAGAACGAGGTGGCAAACAGTATGTACCAGCGGTCAGAGCTGGACTGGCTCATCTATAACGACCCGCTGGCCTATGCCGAACTGGTTTTGAACGGTGAGCCGCAGAAGCATCTAAAAGAGGTCACCAATTATAAGCACTTGAATAACTGACTATACCACTAATCGCTTAAAACTTTAGAAGTGTATTTTTACATTGGGTGCTATTGAAACATAAATCAAAATATGCTATAATGGCTTTCAAATAAGCGAACGCTGAATTCTGTTCAGCAGTACTGAAACAAACAACTTGTTGCCGAGGTGTGGAAGATGGCTGTTAGTTACAAGAAACTTTGGAAATTGTTAATTGATAAAGATATGAAAAAGAAAGACTTATGTGCAGCAGCAGGAATCAGCCACGCTTCTATGGCTAAGTTGGGTAAAAACGAAAATGTTACGACTGATGTGTTGGTTAAAATATGTACTGCTCTTCAATGTGATATTGTGGAGTTAGTTCCGGAAAAATCCAACTAAAGGAGGCGAGTGCATTGACAGAACAAGCAGTTAGAAAAGCAATTCAGGTCCAAGCAAAGCCCATTTTGAAATGGGCTGGTGGTAAGACTCAAATGTTAGGCGATTTGTTGCCCGAAGTACCAGCTTCCTATGGACGGTATATAGAGCCGTTTTTTGGTGGCGGCGCAATGTTCTTTGCTCTCCAACCTGAAAATGCAATTATAGCAGATAGTAATCCAGAACTGATAAATATGTATCGGCAAATTGCAGACAATGTAGAAGCGGTTATTAAACGTCTAAAGCAATACGAGAATACATCTGAAATGTTTTATGCTGTCCGCAGTCAAGAATGGACCTTATCGCCAAAGGAAGAAGCGGCAGCACGAACAATTTTCTTAAATAGGACTTGTTTTAATGGCTTGTACAGAGTGAATAAGCAAGGAAAATTTAATGTTCCGTATGGAAAATACAAAAACCCAAAGATTTGTGATGAGGAAGGGTTGCGTGCTGCATCTGTCGCTTTAAAGAAGGCAGAAATTTTGTGCGGAGACTATTTGTTGGTATTAGATCACTATGCACAGCCTGGGGATTTTGTTTTCCTTGATCCTCCATACTTGCCCATCTCTGAATATTCTGATTTCAAGCGTTATACAAAAGAGCAGTTTTATGAAGAAGATCATGTAGAACTATCAAAAGCTGTTATACGCCTGCACGAAAAGGGGTGCCATGTTGTTTTAACAAACTCAAACCATCCTTTGGTACATGAGTTGTATGCGCCATTTACTATTGATGTTATACAGACAAAAAGGCATATTTCCTGCAATGGTAGCACCCGAAAAGGCGAAGATGTCATTGTTACGATTCCTCCGAAGCAGCGTACTTTGATTAAGTTGCTCCCACAATCATTACCCAATCAGGTTGCAGCATATCCTCCCACTCGCTTTATGGGGTCTAAGAGCAAGTTGCTCTCTGAAATATGGTCTGTGGCATCGCAGTTTGATGTAAATACCGTTGTTGACCTTTTCTCTGGCTCTGGTATTGTCGGTTATATGTTCAAAGCGCAGGGCAAAGCAGTAATCAGCAATGACTATATGGCGATGTCTGCCACATTTACAAAGGCAATGATTGAGAACAACTCGGTCACACTACCAATGGATGAGGCCAAAGAATTGCTTATTACCCATAAGGAATCTGATCATTTTGTAGCTTCAACTTTCAAAGGCCTTTATTATACGGATTCAGAAAATGATTTGATCGATACCTTGCGTACAAATATCGCTGCAATCCGTGATCAATACAAGCATGCCATTGCAATGACTGCACTGATTCGTGCTTGTACCAAAAAGCGACCTCGTGGTATTTTTACTTACACCGGGCAGAGATATAATGATGGTCGCAAGGATTTACAGAAAACGCTTGCACAGCAGTTTTTGGAGGCTGTCGAAGCTATCAACAAGGCCGTCTTTGACAATGGAAAAATCAATCGCTCTAAACATGGCGATGCAATGGATTTGAGAGTAGAACAGGCAGATTTGGTATATATTGACCCACCGTATTATTCACCGCTTTCTGATAATGAGTATGTCCGTAGATACCACTTTGTAGAAGGACTTGCCCGTGATTGGAAAGGCGTAAAGATTCAGGAACATACGCAGACGAAAAAATTCAAGTCTTATCCTACACCATTCTCTACCAGAAAAGGTGCAGCGGATGCGTTTGATCGTCTGTTCAAAAAATTTGCGAGTAGCATCCTCATCGTTTCCTATTCCTCAAACAGCTTACCTACACAGGATGAAATGGTAGCGATTATGGCGAAATATAAATCTCATGTAGAGGTTATACCTGTTGATTATAAATATTCATTTGGTAATCAGAACGAGGCAAAAACCCATAGGAATACAGTACAGGAATACCTTTTTGTTGGATATTGATAGGGGGCTTTCGTATGAGCGAACAAATCAAAATATGGCTGGTGGGCAACACTGGTCTGCGTAATCCCAATCGAATTCAAGAAGGTTTTTCTGTATTTGCCAGCTCTGCATTTGTTGGGCATCTTCATGGCCGTGATAACGAACTCGGTTTTATGAATCTGCTCGACGAAAAGGGCATTATTCAAAACGAGGAGGGCAAGGACAGCTCCGGCAGTCACGCTCGTAAATGGCGGTTGATGTTTGCGAAAAACGGTCTAATTTATCCTCAGGTTCAGAAAAAAGATGGTCGTCAAGAAGATTTAGGCCCACTTGACGATATTACGCCTTTTGGCAGGTCATTCTTAAAAGCAGATACATATCCTGCGGTGCAGGAATGTTATCTCCGGGCTATGAGCGTGGAGCAATTTCCTATGCCAGATGGCGTGCATTACTTCTCTCCACTGAGGTGGCTTTTGGCAATTATGCTGGAACTTGAAAAGCGTACTGGTTCATCTGAGCTTAGCCGAATCGAATTTGCCCTTTGGGGGCATACAACAAATCCCAGCTACAGCTTGGAAGAAGTGGTTGACAACATCCTTGATCTGCGCCAACGGAGAGCGGCTGCCCCGGCTAAGCGTCCTTTTGACAAGAAAGAGATTGCCAAAAGAGGCGAGAATTATGACAAAAAAGCTGACAATTTTTTGGATTACAGCGACATGAATATGAGATACCTCCGCATTTCTGGTGTGCTTCAACGCAAAGGCAGAGGTCTAATAATCGTACCTACAAAGCATATCTTGGCAGAAAAACTTGCAAAGTCCACCGCAAGCGCAGAACCTATTATGGAACAGTATAAGCTGCTCTGTACTGGAGCACCTCTGCCCACGGATAGTGTAGATGTCGCCAAATCCCTGTTAGAGGACCTCATCAAGCAGATAAAAGAGCGACATATCCTGTGTGATATTTCCGATCTGCCGTTAAATACTCCAGCAGAAATCAATATTGCAAGACAAAGAATCGAAAACACTCTTGCACAGACAGATGAAATTCAATACGCTAACGATCAGCGTAACCAATGGCAAGAAATCCGGGATTATATGAGCCTCCTGATCAAAGGTGGCGGCAAGTTGGTCTACGATGAAGATAACGCCATTGAGGTTCCAAAGGATGAAACTCCCGCCTATCTCGAATGGACACTCTGGCGTGCTGCTCTGGCGATTGATCACATGGTCAATAAGCCTTATGAAGTTCGCGGATTCAAGCTGGATTCTGACTTTATGCCTGTTTCGGCTGCTGGTGGCGGTAAAGGTGATCTGTATTGCGAATTTAACGATTTAACCATTTTGACAGAGGTTACTATGTCCACATCCTCCCGTCAAGAGGCAATGGAGGGTGAGCCTGTCAGGAGGCATGTTTCTGATGCTGTTCTAAAATACGACAAACCTGTATACGGTATGTTTATTGCTGTTCGGATAGATACCAACACAGCAGAGACATTCAGACATGGTATTTGGTATGCAAAGGGCGATGTAAAACAGCGACTGGATATTGTGCCATTGACATTGGGGCAATTCCAGAAATACTTTACCGCCATGTTTGAAGCGGACAAGGCGCAACCAGAAAAGCATAGAGATTTGATTATTAAGTGTGAGGCGCATAGAGATATCTTGGAGGCGCCTGCTTGGAAACAATATATTGAAGAAACTATTAATAAGCTTTCAAGCGATATAAAATCAGCATAAAATCCTATTAGCCCATAGGAAGGCGAAAAACTGTTTATGTATTAGTTAATAATAAAGCCATACAAAAATAGGAGACGTAATTATGACAGAGAAAGAGAAAAACGAGTTTTCGGAGGTAGCTGAATCTCTGAAAAAATATAGGCGTGCGGATCTGGTTGATCAAAATGGTGAAAGCATCCTGGATGAATTGTATGTAGATTTGTTAGATGGAAATATTATCTTGCAAAAATGCTTGTTAGATAATACTACTTTTTTGGTGGGAAGAAAGGGAACTGGAAAATCTACTATTTTTTTAAAACTTGAAAATGAGTATAGAAAAAAGTCGGGATATTTACCGTGTTATGTAGATGTCAAAACTGTTTATGAATTATCTAAAACGGTTGTTACCAATCAAGAATATCTGTCGGAGTATTTTAGCGGAGAACAATTGCAAAAATATCTCATTGCTAGGAATTTTATTCAAAGTGTTTTAACGCGAATTTATGAGGAAATTGATAAGCAAAGTCAAAGCCTGTTAAATAGAGTGGCAGGGAATTTATTTGGTAATAGTAAAAAGACAATAAAGGCAGAGATTCAGTCGCTTAGTCGCAGGATAAATGACAACAAAGAATTTCAAAGAGTCGAACTTCCTGCCTTACAAGAAATTAAATCGATAAATGATATATCTCATCGTAACAGTGAGCAGGCAACAAAAAGAGGCCTCTTTAATTTTGGTAAAGAATCTAACGGACAGGAGCATAAAAAACAAGCTGGTGGCGAATTGGCCTATGAACGTGCAGTCAATACTGAAATTGCAAAAAAGGCCGAAGAGTCATTAACTGATATATGTCTAAAGGTTTTTGATATTAGGCAAGTCATAATCGACATTAAAAAAATATTGGGTAAAATGAAGATCCAGCATCTTGTGATTTTACTTGATGATGTATCTGAAATTGAAAATGATGCTCTTGAACTGTTTATCGATACAATAGTTGCACCTGTAAATAATAGGTCCGAAGAATTTATAAAATTTAAAGTGGCATTTTATCCTACCAGAATACATTATGGTAAGATCGATCCGGGTAAAATTGATGTTGTTAATCTGGACTTTTACAACTTGTATTCAGAATTTGATTCTAATCGTATGGAGGAGAATGCTATTGATTTTACCAGCAGAGTCTTAAACAATAGATTCAATTATTTTACTGATGGAATTGAATTGTATTTTGATGAAAAAACCGAGGGCATTTACGAACTGTTTTTTAAAGTATCTATGAATGTTCCGAGAATAATGGGCTATATTTTATCATAT
>CAMWUU010000025.1 GCA_947177515.1 uncultured Lachnospiraceae bacterium | reverse complement strand
AAAAAGGCAAGGCAGAACAGGGAATGGAGGCATGAGTATATGACGTTATTGATGCGGGATCAGGAGAATCAGGAGAAAGGGAAGGAAATAGGGATGGAGAAAGGGATTTATGAAGTGATTTCTTTAGGCAGGGAAATTGGAATGTCAGACCATGACATTTCAAGGAGATTGCAGGAAAGGTTCCAGTTATCGAAAGAAAGGGCGGAAGAGTATATGAAGACCGGAGCAATCGTATAACATGCATCTGTAATTATAATGTACCCTATAAAGTAGACTGCACTAGCGAAATGGATCAGTTTTAGATGCCGTTTTACTGGTATCAGGGCAGCGCGTATTGTAAACGCTTTCTACGCGGTTTTTCCGAAACGATTGTGAAAAGTTTTTTCAAGCCATCATAAAATTCTAAGGATTGGGAACCGCCAAAACAACAATAAATTTTATCTAAGATACTTTCGGGAAGGGTCGGCATATTTATACTTTCAGGAATTACTGCGGGGAGGACAGGGAAATCCTGCTCGGCGACGATACGGAGAAGAGTTTCCTGAACACGGAGAGCGGGATGGAGGATGTAAATAATAATCTAGTTTTCAGAATACGGAGTGCAAGAAGGGGAATGGGATAAGGTTGTATATAAGAGAATGGTGAGGTTGTTGATGGACAAAAAGGGAACGGATGGGGCGGGGAAATCGCAAATGGAAGAAATGGCGCAGGGACTGACAGATAGGGAAAACGGGGAAGTGGATCAGGTTAAAGCCGCACACAGTTTTGATGAAGCGCACCGGGTCAGGATTTCCGTGCGGGGATTGGTGGAGTTTATCCTTAGGCATGGTGACCTGGATAATTCGGGGGGTTACAGTGACCCGGATGCGATGCAGGAGGGAACGCGTCTGCACAAGAAGATACAGAAATCAATGGGAAGCTTTTATGCAGCAGAGGTTCCAATGACGATGGCATCTGAGATTGAGTATGATGGGGACTGGTTTGAGATTACCGTTGAAGGACGTGCGGATGGTGTGATGACCCTTAATGGGACGGATAAAGTTGATTATGGAGGGAATGATAAGAGGGTTAAAGAAGATTCATCGGTGGCTTCTGATTCACCTGTTCCCTGCATTGTAATTGATGAAATTAAATGTGTTTACCGTGATCTGGTTCATGTAAAAGAAATCCGTCCGCTGCACCGCGCACAGGCCATGTGCTACGCAAGCCAGTATGTGCTGCGCCATAATATTCCTGTAATTGGTATCCAGCTTACGTACTGCAATATTGAAACGGAGGCAATCAAACGGTTTAGGGAAGATTACACGAAGGAGGAACTGAGTGAATGGTACAGTGTCCTGCTGCGGGAATATGCCAAATGGGTATCCTGGCAGTACCAATGGGGGCTTGTGCGCGATAAGTCGATGAAAGCGCTTGTATTCCCTTTCGAGTATCGGCCAGGACAGAAGGAACTGGCGGCATCGGTATATCGCACAATCCTGCGCGAAAAAAAGATCTTTATTGAGGCACCAACCGGGGTTGGGAAAACGGTTTCTACACTTTTCCCGTCCATTAAGGCGTTTGGGGAGGGCTTGGTAGAAAAGATTTTTTATCTTACCGCAAAGACCATTACACGCACTGTTGCGGAGGAAACCTTTCGGGTTCTTAAAGCACAGGGGCTGAAAATGAAGCTGGTTACACTCACTTCAAAGGAGAAAATATGTGTACTTGAAAAGCCGGATTGTAACCCGGCTGTGTGTGAACGGGCAAAAGGACATTTTGACCGTGTCAATGATGCAGTCTATGATTTGCTGACGCATGAGGCGGGTATTACGCGGGAGCTGATTTTGCAGTATGCAGCAAAATACTCTGTCTGTCCGTTTGAGATGTGTCTGGATGTGACAACCTGGGCGGATGGTGTGATCTGTGACTATAATTATGTGTTTGACCCAAAGGCGGCACTTAAGCGCTTTTTTGCGGGTGAGCGGAAGAACAATTATGTTTTCCTGGTGGATGAGGCACATAATCTTGTGGAGCGCGCCAGGGATATGTACAGTGCAGCATTATATAAGGAAGATTTCCTTGCAGTTAAGCATGTATTAAAAGAAAAGTCCGTCCGAATGACAAAGCAGCTTGATGCCTGCAACAGCGCGCTGCTGAAAATGAAGCGTGAGTGCGATGAGGTGGAGGTCTGGCAGAATGCGGGGGAACTGCCGTTAATGGTAATGCGCCTGATTGCGGAATATGAGGAATTTTTGCAGGAGCATAAGAATTTTGATGGCAGGGAAGCGGTGTTGCAGCTTTATTTTGATCTGCGGCATTTTATGAATATCCACGACCGCCTGGACGACAATTACCTGATATATTCCGATTATGCCGAAAACGGCGATTTCCGGCTAACTTTAAAATGTATGGATCCTTCTACAAATCTGGTGCAGTGCCTGAAAAAAGGGCGCAGCGCGGTATTTTTCTCGGCGACCCTGCTTCCGGTGCGCTATTACCTGGAGCAGTTGGGTGGAAACGAGGAGGATTACGCGGTCTATGCGCCGACACCGTTTGCAAAGGAGAAACGGCTGCTTATGGTTGCGGCTGATGTAAGCACAAAATATTCCATGCGCGGGGAGGAACAGTATGGGCGCATTGTCGGGTATATTGAAAAAGTGGTAAAGTCAAAAAATGGAAATTATATGATATTTTTTCCATCTTATCAGATGATGGAGTTAATCTACGAGCGGGCAAAGGAGCGGATTCCCAATATTTTGCTACAGCAAAGTTCGATGACGGAGCAGGAACGCGAGGATTTTCTGGGTGCGTTTGTTGCAGCACCGAAGGAGGGGATGGTTGGTTTCTGTGTGATGGGAGGGATATTTAGCGAGGGGATTGATTTAAAAAGCGACCGGCTGATAGGGACGGTTATTGTTGGGACGGGGCTGCCGATGGTATGCAATGAAAGAGAGTTGTTCCGCGGCTTTTTTGACCGCAGGAATGGACAGGGCTTTGATTATGCCTATCTGTATAATGGAATGAACAAAGTGCAGCAGTCGGCTGGCCGCGTGATCCGCACAGTGGAAGATGAGGGGATTATTTTGCTGTTGGATGAGCGTTTTCTTGGCCGATCGTATCAGGAACTGTTCCCTAGGGAATGGTTCCCGTTTGAAACTGTGCGCCTGGAAACAGTTGGGGAGAAGCTTGGGAAGTTTTGGGCAGGGCGTGCAGAATAAAGGAATGAGTATTACGACGGAAGACAATATTAGATTTGTATTGCATTTCCTTGGGAGAATGTGGTATCATATGGATAAGTTTGGACAAGAAAGGAACCAGGACTTATGAAAGGGATTATTTTGGCCGGCGGTTCCGGGACAAGGCTGTATCCGCTGACGCTTGTCACATCCAAGCAATTGCTTCCCGTATATGATAAACCTATGATTTATTATCCGCTTTCGACGCTGATGTTAGCGGGAATCCAGGAGATTCTGATTATTTCCACCCCGCAGGATCTGCCGAATTTCAGGCGGCTTTTGGGGGATGGGACGCAGTATGGGGTATCGTTTTCCTATCGTGAGCAGAAAAGTCCTGATGGGTTGGCGCAGGCGTTTCTGATCGGGGAGGAATTTATTGGCGGGCAGCCCTGTGCCATGGTGCTCGGGGATAATATTTTTTATGGGAACGGCCTGAAAAGGCTGCTGCGGGATGCTGCTGAAAATGCGCGTTGTGGTGTGGCGACAATCTTTGGATACTATGTCAACGACCCGGGGCGGTTTGGTATTGTGGAGTTTGATGCGTCCGGCCACGTAGTTTCTCTGGAAGAAAAACCAAAGTTTCCAAAGTCGAACTACTGTGTGACAGGTATTTATTTTTATGATGGCCGCGCCGTAGAATATGCGAAAGCACTGAAACCTTCGGCACGCGGGGAACTGGAGATCACAGATTTAAACCGCTGTTATCTTGCGGATGGGACGCTTTCGGTCAAGCTTTTGGGGCGCGGTTTTGCGTGGCTTGATACTGGTACGATGGATAGCCTGATGGATGCTTCTAATTTTGTCCAGACACTTCAGAAGCGCCAGGCAATTGAACTTTCCGCACCGGAGGAAATCGCGTATATCAATGGATGGATTTCGGGAAAGGAACTGCTTTTAGCGGCCAAAAGTTATGGAAATTCGCCGTATGGGCAGCATTTAAGGCGTGTGGCGGAAGGCAGGGTAAGGTATTAAGATACGCAGGGCATAAAGAAAGGAGTTAAGGTTGGGAATTTTGATTTTCAACCAGCAAGTTTTGTGCTGTGTCAAAACTTGAGCCATGGGCTGCTCCTAAAGAACAGTCGCAGCATGGAGGATAAGTTTGAAAGTAAACTTTCAAATATTGATTGGTATGCGTGCCAAAGCACGAAAGGGGGTATATAAATGAAAATTTTAGTGACCGGCGGAGCCGGATTTATTGGATGTAATTTTGTGCATTATATGCTTTCTAAGCATCCGGAGGATGAGATTGTCAATCTTGACTTACTGACCTATGCGGGGAATCTGGAGTCACTTGCGGATGTTGCGGATGCGAAAAATTACCGCTTTGTAAAGGGTGATATCGCCGATATTGATTTTATTGACGGACTTTTTGCAAGGGAGCATTTTGATGTGGTGGTGAATTTTGCTGCGGAAACACATGTGGATCGTTCCATCAAGGATCCGGGTATATTTGTAAGGACGAATGTAATGGGAACCCAGGCGTTGTTGGAAGCGTCCAGAAAGTATGGGGTGAAGCGTTACCACCAGGTATCAACGGATGAGGTGTACGGCGACCTGCCTTTGGAGCGTAAAGATTTGTTTTTTACGGAGGAAACCCCGCTGCATACTTCAAGCCCTTACTCGGCAAGCAAGGCGGGTTCTGATTTGCTTGTGCTTTCCTATTACCGCACATTTGGACTGCCAGTCACGATCTCACGCTGTTCCAATAACTATGGTGCATACCAGTTTCCTGAAAAAATGATCCCATTAATGTTTACAAGGGCGTATAACGACGAAACCCTCCCAGTTTACGGGACGGGGGAGAATGTGCGTGACTGGCTGCATGTGGAGGATCATTGTGCGGCGATTGACCTGATTTTGCGCGGGGGCAAAGAGGGGGAAGTTTACAATATCGGCGGTCATAATGAAAAGACAAACCTTGAGGTAGTCCGTCTGATTTTAAAGGAGCTTGGGAAGCCGGAAAGCCTGATCCGTTATGTTGAGGATCGCAAGGGGCATGATCTGCGCTATGCAATCGACCCGGCGAAGATTGAGCGGGAACTTGGCTGGAAGCCGAACTATACATTTGAAACAGGAATCCGCCAGACCATTGCCTGGTATAAGGAGCATAAGGAATGGTGGCAGCATATCCTTTCAGGGGATTATCAGGAATATTTTAAGAAGATGTATACAATCTGAAAATAGAAAAATCCCTGTAAAACGGAAAAATCCCCGCAAGTCGGGGATTTTCCCTATAACGGAGTTTATTTTTTGGTTGGTGTTTTATATCTGTATTGCAGGGGATTTTTCTTGATAAAAGAGCTTATTTTTGATGGGGATTTTCGTTTGATTTACAGGATGATTGGATACATATCAGATAACTGAGTGCAGGAAGGAGATCAATAATGGGAAATATTAAAGTGACCGGCTGTGAAATAGAGGGGCTGTATGTGATTGAACCAGAAGTACGTGAAGATGGGAGGGGATATTTTACAGAAACTTACAATTATAGGGATATGAAGGAAAAAGGACTTGATATGGTATTTGTGCAGGACAACCAGTCAAAATCAAGAAGGGGTGTGCTGCGCGGGCTGCATTTCCAGATCGAGCACCCGCAGGGGAAGCTTGTACGTGTAATCAGGGGACGCGTGTTTGATGTGGCCGTTGACCTGCGCCGGGGGTCAGCAACATACGGGAAGTGGCATGGTGTGGAGCTGTCCGAGGAGAACAAAAAACAGTTTTATGTACCGGAAGGCTTTGCACATGGTTTCCTGGTTCTTTCAGAGGAAGCGGAGTTTTGTTATAAATGCACGGATTTTTATCATCCTGGCGATGAGGGCGGGATTGCCTGGAATGACCCAGTCATTGGGGTGCAATGGCCGATTGAGGAGGGAATGGAGATTATTTTGTCCGAGAGGGATAAAAACTGGAAGGGGCTGGAGTGCGGTGAATCCACCTGACACAGCTCCCCTTCCCACTTTGGGAACTTAATATAACAGGCAAATCAGCGGGATCCTCATTTCTTCTTTGGTGAGTCCAGCATGTGTACCAATATGGCGGGCGGCTTTTTCGGGGGTCTGATACAGGGAAAACTGGCTGACAGAAATTGCCAAATAATCCCCTAACATCTTATCGAGCCGATTTTTTGAAACTGTGGGACCAAACAGCCCGCTTGCAATTACTTCGGACTTACTCATAAGCTTGAATGAATCACCGAAATGGGACTGGAAAATAGTTGGAAATTTGTCCTTTGATTTCGGCTTTACAAAAAATCCTGTTGCACGCGCTTCGATAAAGGGAGGGCGGGAGAGGCATTCCATCAGGTCGGGGTAATCGGTAAGTACGAGGTTGGTCGAATCCATATGGCCATGGTCAGCAGTAACAAACAAGATCGTATCCGTCCCGGCAAGTTTTTCACACATTGCCTGTACTTTCCCTTCCAGCGTCCTAAGGACTGCGCGGGAGTCTTCTGAGTAACAACCGGTGGCGTGCAGGGTAGTATCTGGTTCGTCCCAGTAGGCGTAGATATATTTGCGTCCGTTAAGGGCGCAAAGTTCCTGTATACGTTCGCAGACTTCGGGGAAAGTTCCGGGGTACGGTGTGGCATAGGGCATGGAGATATATGCCCCAGCACCGGTTTCCTGGATTCTTTCTGCGACTGTTTGGTACGGGCAATAGGTTTTGGCTACATGACAGTCCTCAATGGGTTCACCGGTTATACTGTCGCGGTTGAGCAGTACAGTGACCATACGGTCAATTTCGGGGAAATAGCAGTTCCACCCAAGCCAGCCGTGTTCTGACGGGCAAAGGGCGCTGTCGATGGATGTTGTGGCGGCGGCAGTGGTGGATGGAAAAACAGAACTATAGTTGGTGACAAGATGGCGGCGAAAGAATCCGTTTTCATCAAGGTTGTGTTCTATAATGTTTTGTCCCATAGCATCAAGCAGCAGTACAACAATATTTTTATAATGTTTTTTCCGAAGCAGCCGGTCAGCGGCGGCAAGTGTCGCGTGGCCTGGGCGCTTTGCGCCGAATTCTTCTAAGATGGAACAGGCCAGGTTGACCGTGCAGTTATTGTAATCAGGCAGACATATGGACATGGGATGGCCTCCTTTAAGTATAGTATGCCGCATTCCCCCGGTTGATCGATTCGATGATTGGGTCTAGTGTATGAACCGGATAAACGGTTGGACTTGTGCACAATCAGATAAACGGCTGGACTGCCGTGTGTCATGGTTGGTAAGAATGAAAAGCCGTTTATATAGTATAGGTAGGGAATGTGGATTATTAAGATAGTTGGCTGCATTTGCCTATACATAATGTAGGTAGATAAGGCTAACCATCAAAATGTTCTGAACCTTATTCTAAAATAAGAATCCTTTGAAATCAAGGGAAAATATTTTATTCTTCGGGATACTTTTTCGGCATCTTTAGCGGAATGGGTAAAATCATCTTTTTTTTCGTTTATTTTTCTGCTATAATATAGACAATTTAAATAAAATGGAACTTGGGTAGCAGGTGGGCATGATGATAGGATTGCCGCATGTGCGGCGGAATGAGAGGAGCAATGCAAAAATACTATCTTGCCGTGGATATTGGTGCATCCAGCGGACGGCATATTCTGGTACATATGGAGCAGGATCGGATGGTGCTTGAGGAAATCCACCGTTTTCCGAACCGGATGGTGGAGAAGGAGGGGGAACTCTGCTGGGATGTAGAGCAATTATTCCAGGAGATTAAGGCTGGTATGCGGGCGTGTGCCGATGCGGGCAAAATCCCGGTTAGTATGGGAATCGATACATGGGGTGTTGACTTCGTCCTGCTTAATAAAAAAGGTGGGCGGATCGGGAATGCGGTAGCCTACCGCGACCGCCGGACGGAAGGGATGGATCAATATGTTTACCAGGTAATCCCTGAAGAAGAATTATACCTAAGGACGGGGATTCAAAAGCAGCAATTTAATACTATTTATCAGCTAATGGCATTAAAGCAGAAAAATAGGGGGGAACTTTTCAATGCGTCCGCCTTATTGATGATCCCGGATTATTTCCATTATTTACTAACTGGTGTTATGGCAAACGAGTACACGGTTGCGACAACAAGCCAGTTTGTGGATCCAGTGGCGAAACAGTGGGATATGGAGCTGATACAAAAACTGGGATTTAATGGAAAATTATTCCAAAAGATTCTTCCGCCGGGCAGTGTGTTGGGGGAACTTACGGAAGAAATCAGGGCGGAGGTAGGTTTTTCATGTAAGGTGGTGCTTCCCGCGTCGCATGATACTGCCTCCGCGGTAATGGCTGTGCCAGCAGGCGGGGAGGTAGGAAAAACTTTTGGGGCAGTGGAAAATCCACTCTATATCAGTTCCGGAACCTGGTCCCTCCTTGGAACAGAACTTACTAAAGCGGATTGTTCAAAACAGGGCAGGCTCCATAATTTTACAAATGAAGGTGGTTATGCTTACCGGTTCCGTTATCTGAAAAATATTATGGGATTGTGGATGATACAATCCGTAAAAAAGGAAATTGGTAAAGATTTGAGTTTTGGACAAATCTGCTCGTTGGCTGAGAAAGAGGAGATTGCTTCAGTTGTGGATTGTAATGATAAACGGTTTTTAAACCCGCAAAATATGACAAGGGAGGTACAGAAAGCCTGCGCGGAATCCGGGCAGCAGGTACCAAAGAGGATGGAGGAGGTTGCGGCGGTGATTTACCGAAGCCTGGCTGTCTGCTATGCGCAGGCAGTTAAGGAGCTTGAAAACCTTACTGGGAAGTGTTTTGAAAGGATCCATATTGTCGGGGGTGGTTCGAATGCGGACTGGCTTAACAGGCTGACGGCGGATGCCTCTAAGAAATATGTGCTGGCTGGCTCTGTGGAGGCGACGGCGGTTGGAAATGCGATGGCACAGATGCTTGCGGACGGGGTTTGGGACGGGCTTTACCAGGCAAGGGAATGCGTTTCCCATTCGTTTCCGGTACGCAGTTTTTGGCCGGGAGAGGAGGAAAAGAATGGATAGGAAGGATGCTTACTTAGCTGCGAAAGAGCTGTATGACAGACTCGGTGTGGATACGGATTCGGCAATTGCATGTTTAAAGGAGGTTCCGGTTTCCCTGCACTGCTGGCAGGGGGATGATGTGAAAGGGTTTGACCAGGACGGACCGCTGACCGGCGGGATCCAGACGACAGGGAATTACCCGGGAAGGGCGCGCACGCCGCAGGAACTGATGCAGGATATGGATCAGGCACTTAGGCTGATGCCAGGAAAAAAGAAGCTTAATCTTCACGCCAGTTATGCGATATTTGATGACGGGGAATTTGTGGATCGTGACCGGATTGGGCCAAAACATTTTGAGAAATGGGTGAGTTTTGCGAAGGAAAGGAATATGGGGATTGACTTTAACCCAACATTTTTTTCTCATAATAAGGTTAAGGATGGGTTGACACTTTCTAGCCCGGATGTGGAAACAAGGAAGTTTTGGATTGAGCATGGCAGGGCATGTATCCGGATTTCGGAATATTTCGCAAAGGAAACAAAAGTTCCCTGCGTTATGAATATATGGACGGGGGATGGTTATAAGGATATCCCGGCTGACAGGATGGGACCAAGGCTGCGTTACCGGGATTCGCTTGAGCAGATTTTGGCGGAGCCTTTTGATAGGAAATTAGTAAAGCCATGTGTGGAATCCAAGGTGTTTGGCATCGGGGTGGAATCTTATACAGCGGGTTCTGCGGAATTCACATTAAGTTTTGCTGCCACGCATGAGGGCTGTCTGCCGTTGATGGATAACGGACATTACCACCCAACGGAGATGGTATCGGACAAAATCCCTGCACTTTTGGTGTTTTTCCCGGAAATTGCATTGCATATTACACGCCCTGTCCGCTGGGACAGCGACCATGTGGTGCTTTTTGACGATGAAACACGGGAGATGGCGAAGGAGATTGTGCGCAGCGACGCGCTGGGGCGCGTATATATGGCGCTTGATTATTTCGATGCGGGCATTAACCGGGTTGCTGCCTGGGTAGTCGGGTTTAGAAGCTGGCAGAAAGCACTGTTGAATGCGTTGTGCACGCCAAATGAAAGGCTTAGAAAATTGCAGGATCAAAACCGGATGACGGAACTGATGATATTGCAGGAGGAGTTAAAAACCTGTCCGTTCGGCGCAGTCTGGGAAGAGTACTGTGCACAGTGTGGCGTGCCGGGGGATCGGGTGTGGTTTGAAGAGATTGTCCGGTATGAGCAGGAGGTTCAAAAAGGGCGCGCGTAGGTGCAGGCAATGGGATAAGTCGCAGCATGGAGGTTAAAAATGAATTTTTTGGATGCGGAATTTGTGCGGGATTTTGTCCGTATGGCGAACGATGGCTGGGAACAGGGCTGGCATGAAAGAAATGGCGGTAATCTTTCCTATCGTGTAAAGGAAAAAGAGGTTGAGCAGGTTTTAGAAAATTTTGTAAAAAAAGAGTGGCAGCCGATTGGCACATCGGTGCCGAAATTAGCTGGGGAATATTTCCTGGTTACAGGCAGTGGGAAATATTTTCGCAATGTAGCAATAAAAACGGAAGATTCGATTTGTATGATTGAACTGGACGCAAAGGGGGAGAATTACCGGATTGTCTGGGGGCTAAAAAATGGTGGGAAACCAACATCGGAACTACCATCGCATCTGATGAACCATGAAGTCAAGATGCTTTCTAGTAACGGAAAATATCGCGTGATCTATCATGCGCATCCGGCGAATATTATTGCGCTGACATTTGTGATGCCGTTAAATGATGCAGTTTTTACGCGCGAGTTGTGGGAGATGGCAACCGAATGCCCGGTGGTGTTCCCGGCCGGTGTGGGCGTGGTGCCGTGGATGGTGCCGGGCGGCAGAAAGATTGCTGTTGCGACAAGTAAGCTGATGGAGCGTTATGATGTGGCGGTGTGGGCACACCATGGGCTGTTTGCGGCGGGGGAGGATTTTGACGCTACATTCGGGCTGATGCACACGGTGGAAAAGTCGGCTGAGATTTTGGTCAAGGTACTTTCTATGCAGCAGGGAAAGCGCCAGACGATAAAGCCGGAGGAATTCCGGGATCTGGCAGTGGCATTTGGTGTCAAACTGCCGGAGGAATTTCTGTTTGAGAAGCTTGTTGTAAAAAAGGATTAAGAAATGGAAGCAGTAGAAGATAGGTGTATGATTTTAGGGTAAAGTAAAAAAATTTTGGTTGCGTTCTGGAATTTTTTGCAGTATAATTATCTTTTCATAAGCAGCCATGGACAGATATATAACAGGAACTGTCGCGAAGGAAGTTTCGGGCGGTTCCTGTTTTTATGCGCAAAGGCGCGGCATAGTACAGTCCTGTGCGGGAAAGTCTGCTGTGAAAGCTGTCCGCTTTCTTGCAATAAGGCTGCAAACAGGAAAGGAATATACGATTTTATGAGATTTGATGAATTGGATTTACACGGGCCGCTGCTGCGCGCCGTGACGGAAATGGGGTTTGAGGAGATGACACCGATTCAGGCGCAGGCCATTCCGGTGGTGCTTTCCGGCCAGGATATTATCGGGCAGGCGCAGACCGGTACAGGCAAAACTGCGGCGTTCGGGCTGCCGATTTTACAGAATATCGATCCGAGGAAAAAGACATTGCAGGCGGTAATCCTCTGTCCTACAAGGGAACTGGCCATCCAGGTATCCGAGGAAATGCACAAATTTGCTAAGTTCCTGCATGGGATCAAGATCGTGCCAATCTACGGCGGACAGGAGATCGTGCGCCAGATTAAGGCGCTTAAGGCAGGGACGCAGATTGTAATCGGGACACCGGGACGCGTGATGGACCATATGCGCCGGAAAACCGTGAAGTTTGATGATGTGAACATTGTGGCGCTCGATGAGGCGGACGAGATGCTGAACATGGGCTTCCGCGAGGATATCGAAACCATCCTGCGCGATGTCCCGGATAAGAGGCAGACTCTTTTGTTTTCCGCGACAATGCCGCAGCCGATTATGGAAATTGCCAGGACATACCAGCATGACGCTGTGCATATCCGTGTGGTGAAAAAGGAATTGACCGTCCCGAAAATCGAGCAGTATTATTATGAGGTACGCCCAAAGGCAAAGCTGGATGCATTGACCAGACTGCTTGATATGTATGCGCCAAAGCTGTCCCTGATTTTTTGTAATACCAAGCGCCAGGTGGATGAGCTGGTTGCGGCGCTGCAGGCACGCGGATATTTTGCGGAAGGGTTACATGGGGATTTGAAGCAGCAGCAGCGCGACCGGGTGATGAATTCGTTCCGCAACGGCAAGACGGATATCCTTGTGGCAACGGATGTGGCGGCGCGCGGGATTGACGTGGATGACGTGGAAGCGGTGTTTAATTATGATGTGCCGCAGGATGATGAATACTATGTGCACCGCATCGGGCGTACTGGCCGGGCGGGGCGGACGGGGCGTGCGTTTACGCTGGTTGTTGGGCGCGAGGTTTACAAGCTGCGTGATATCATGCGCTACTGCCGGACAAAGATCAAGCTTCAGCCGGTTCCGTCGCTCGGCGATGTTATGTCAGTAAAGGCCGAGAAGATTCTCGATAGGGTGCAGGAGATTATTGAAAGTGAAGATCTTTCAAGGATGAAGGAACTGGTTGAAGGGCGTGTGAACGAAGCAGAATACACCACCATCGAGATGGCGGCAGCGTTCTTAAAGATTGCTATGGGTGAGGGCGTGGATGCCGAGGAATTAAAACGGGAGTATGAGGAGTTTGGCGATACTGGCGCAGAAGAAGGTATGGTACGCCTTTTTATCAATCTTGGCAAGAAGAACAATATCCGCCCGGGCGATATCCTAGGGGCGATTGCAGGTGAAACTGGGATGCCGGGAAAATTGATCGGAAGCATTGATATGTTTGACAAATACACGTTTGTGGAAGTGCCGCGCGAGTATGCCGCAGAGGTGCTTGAGGGCATGAAGAATGTAAAAATCCGCGGGAAAGCGGTGAACATTGAGCCAGCAAATAAACGTTAGGCCGCTGCCGCAGGAAAAGTGGGGCGTTGTCAGGCAGCCCCCCTCCCGGCTAAAGCTAGGATGCTGCGTGCACAGTATAAACCTGGGTTATAGGCTGCTCCTAAAACAAACTGCAACATGGATCTGTGAAAAAAAAACACACCGCGGATATTCCCGGTGTGTTTTTTTTTCACAGATCCATACATCGGAAGGGAAATTGCTGGGGGAAAGATTTTACCGGGCGGCGTGTGGATCTTTCGACAGGGCTGTGTTTTCCACTCCGATGGATGGGGCTGCTACTCAAATACGACATTATAGTCCGTCAGCTCGATTTTTACAACAATATACGGATGTGTGGCATTCTGTGTAACCAGTTCATCTTTGCCCGGTCCTAAAAGTGTGTTCTTTATGTAGATTGCGTTGGTGCCAAGGAAGAGTTCCTCAACCGTAATGCTGTAGCCGCTGGTCATCTGTGTGCCAAAGCCCTGGCAGATATAGCAGGCATTCTCGCTTTTGTAGGTCAGGCAGAAAGTATTCTTTTTCTTTTTGTTAATCAGGTTAAGCAGTTCTTCCGGTATATCTGCTTCCTCGACAACCGTATAGTCCAAATCCTTCACTTTGGTAATCCCATCGTCTTTTTTGCCGCAGCCGGCGGCAACCAGCAGACAGAAAACGCAGCCAAAGCATAAAACAATCCGTCGGAAAATTGTCCGCATAGTCCCTCTTTCCTGCGCGTGCGCAAATGCATTTAGTGAAGTATATGCCTGCGGGGGCGGCGGTATGCGTGGAATCTCGCAGGAGTGGGCGCTGGCAGGCTCTATAATAGGTATATGGATCGGGGCATATGTATCAGGGTTAGTATAAATAAATACTAAAATATAAACGAGAAAAGCGCGGCAGGAATGGCCGCGCTCTCTCGGGTAATCAAATTACCGAAGTATAATAGGGTGGGAGTAGAAAGTGTTATTCACACAATCCATTATTATAATAACCCTTAAATGTGGCGAAATTGTGTCAGAATTATAAAATTTAAATTTATTTTTTAGGCATTTTAGGGTGCATTTTAAGATTATGTCCTGGCTAGATCCAGTCCAATGTGTTTGTTTCATTTGGGTATGTGCCAGGGAACAGGAGCATTTAAGCCTTTCATAGCAAGAAGTTCCCCCCCTTTTTGGTAGGAGGAGCTTGTTACTATACAACCGCACAACGAAAAAAGCGCGGTAGGAATGACCGCGCTTTTTCTGGTAAATACATACCAAAGTATAATAGGGTGGGAGTAGAAAGTGTTTATTCACTATCCAAAAAGCATTATATCTTTTAGATATGTCTGAAATATGTACAAATTATTAAATAAATATTAAAAATCGTAAGAAAATCGTAAACTATTGGTGCAGAAGGAATTTTAAGGGATTTTTATATAGGGAAGGGTTAATTTATTGCTAGAATCTGCCGATATAAAAAATACAGAATCCATTTTAGTGGGATATGAGCCGCCAGGGAGGGCATTCCCGGGAAAACGGATGTTTCAGGTTAGGAAAGGGAAGGTGACTACAATGAGTGTAAACGCAGTAAATGATGTAACTAATTATAACCAGACAAGTCCAGTGACTGCGCCAGTAGAAACGGCGAAGACGGACGATGTAAAGCAGGCGGAAACAGTTGTTAAGACTGAGCCGAAGAAAGAGTCGGATGCCGCTGTTTATGACAAGACGAATAATACAGATAAGGTGGAGAAGCCTACTTACAAGCAGAATACCGCGCTGGTTGAAAAGCTTAAGGCAGATGCGGAGGCAAGGACTGCCCAGATGCGTTCCCTTGTGGAAAAGATGATGATGAAGCAGGGGCAGACCGTAAACAGTTCGATGGACTACCTTATGGCGCTTAAGAATGGCACGCTCAAGGTGGATCCGGCGACGAAAAAGCAGGCACAGCAGGATATTTCCGAAGACGGTTACTGGGGAGTAAAGCAGACTTCCGACCGTCTGGTATCGTTTGCGAAGGCGCTGACCGGTGGTGACCCATCAAAGGCGGACGAGATGATGAAGGCGATTGAGAAAGGTTTTGGCCAGGCGAAAAAGGCATGGGGCGGCGATCTGCCGGATATCTGCCAGAAGACGCTTGAGGCAACCCGCGAGAAGATGGAGGAGTGGAGAAAGAGCACTTCGACTGAGGCAGCAGAAAAAGTTACCGAATAAAACAGAAAACCAATGTGGAAGTACATAAAAAGCGGCGGGGATTTTATCCCTGCCGCTTTTTATGTACGGGGGTGCTATCCATCTGCCAGTTTGAAAGGCTCCAGAAGATATGCACCCCTGTACATCTTAGACCAATACTTCCTTTAGCAGAAGAAGGTGCATTCCCACGGTCAGGTTTTCTTCTGTCAGGTCGTTGAGTGCAAGGATGGATTCCGAGGTAGTATGGTGTGATTTTGCGATGGACCAAAGATCGTCGTTTTCTTTTACAATATAGCCCGTCATGCCCGGAAGATCGAGCAGCGCCTCATAATCAAGTGGTTCCTCCGTCACATCGGTAAGGAACTGGGCGGTAATGCGGTTGAATACAAGGCTGTTTAACAGGACGGATGCCTTAATCTCAAGCTCATCTGAATCGTTGGAGAGGACGGTGAGCTGTTCTAATTCCGGTGTAATGGTGTAGACCGTGTCCGGGCTAATATCATGTACTTCAATTAATTGCTGGAACGGCACGGAAGCCTTCATGGCGTACATTGGGCGGCTGTCCTCCGGCGTGATGTAGAAGATATCCGCCTCAATGCTGCCCTCCGTCATCAGCCCGTCCTCGGAAGGATAGATGTTGTCGATATGTATGGTTCCACTCCCATGGCAGATTTGCAGGATTTTTGGCGCGGTGTCACTGATCCTTACGCGGTCGTTGATGCGCACCTTGTTGGCATTGTGCAGCAGCAGGTTTTCGTAGACAACCGGGCGGTAGATCGGCGTGAGGGATGCAAATGGGGAATAAACGTCCTGGATTACATTGAACGTGGCATCCTCGTAGATTTTAATCTGGATTTCTATTAGAAGGTCAAGACTGACAATGCGGGGTTCGCCGTCACTGTCCTGTTTTACTTCAAAGGTTTTGTCCGTAAGAACCAGATTAATATCCGGGGTCATTGTTTCACTGCATCCGTTACAGTCGATGGTTGCATGGAATGGCAGCTCGCTCTCATAGTATTCCGCAGCGGCTTCCCCGTCCTCGGCGGAATAGAGCAGGAAGACAACGGCATCTCCCTTAATCGTGAACTGGTCTTTTAACAGGCGGATATCGACATTTTTCAGGGAAATACTGCGGTAGAGCAGTTCATGTATGCTGCTTTTGGAGGAAGGCAGCGTGATCTCGTCGCGCAGCCGGTACGAATCTTTTTTGCAGGCAGCAAGTCCGGTGAGCTGCAGTGGAACCGTGCGGGTACAGATTGGGATATTATTCTCAATGGCGGTACAGGCAGGTTCGTCATAAATTTCTTCCGCTGTCACACCCAGGGAGAGCAGGGATTTGATACTGATTTTGCGGGAATTAATCAGGTTGGCACTTAGATCTTCAAGTGTGGAGCGCAGTGTCGTATTCTCCGTGCTGCATTCCGCCTCAAGGTGTATCGTTTCGTCAATCGGCAGCTTTCCGTTGAGCGTGTGGATCCGGCTGTCTTCCTCTGCGCTTAGGT
>CAMWUU010000024.1 GCA_947177515.1 uncultured Lachnospiraceae bacterium | reverse complement strand
ATATTCGCAATCAGCCCAATGCTCATCAAACCTCCCAGCCCGTAAGCTAAAAAATTTGCTGTATTGGTCACAGCCTTCTTTGCAATTTCTGAACCATTCTCCATGGAAAAAATATATTTTTCATAAAACTGAGGGTTGTCATAGCACGCAACTTTAACCTTTGCTGCATGTTCGCATAGATATTGATCAACATATTTTTGAATCTTAATTCCTCCCGCCGGCTCCACCTTCCCGATAAAAACAGCCTCAAAAAGCAGATTTGCCGTATAAAAAATCAATAATACTGCAAACAGAGGCAAAAGCGAAGAAAATTCCCTCCCCTCCCCAATGGCATTATAAAGATAACCAATCAGTAATACATCAATCATCAAATTGCGCAGCGGATTGATAATAATATCGATCATTGTACAGACCACCCACGCCTTTGATCCCCTCCATGCAAGCGCGATCATGGAGAAATTTGCTTTTAAAGTTCCCATAATAACCTCTCCTCCCATGGGGTGTGCCAGAAAACTGCTTCCTGTTACACCTAAGTTCTTTTTCCCGGTAAAGTCATCTCCCATACAACAAACAATTCAAATCATATTTGATTGTATTTTGTGGATTATTACCAAGTTTTTTTTAATTATATTCCATTTTTTTGTATTTGTCAATCGATTTACTCCTAAAAATCCATCCAGATCCAAGCATTTTTTCTATCCTAGACATAGGAACAGATTGTCCAGAAAAATCATACAAATTTTTAGTATCATACTTATTGTCAACTTCCTTTTGAAATGATATAATTAAGAAAAAAGAAGGGGGATTTACTATGAAAAAGAAAAAAATTCGAAAAGCGATCCTAATGGTATTATTTGTAGCCGTCCTGCTTGGAACCTTAGCCATCCGGTGGTATACGGCTCCCATCCCGCAGTACACTATTACCACACTCTGTTCGAAGGATGGCGACCGGATCCGGATGGTAATGGATCTGACCTGGCATCGGCATCTATTGTCCCCGACCGATGTGGAGGGATCCATTACTATTAATGGCATAGTATACAATTATGTTCCTATGAATTACGCAGATAATTTCTTTGATAAAATAAAGCGTAAACTGGCTGGCAATTTCTCTTCCTACTTTGCCGTATCTTCTGATAGTGGGCTTTACTGGTTTCAAAAAGACCATATCGAACTTTTACAGACTGGGAAAAATCCATGGAGTGATAATCTTTCTAAAATCGCCCTGGTCATGAACCCGCAGGGAGGGCATACGGGAACCTTTTATTTTGGTCCTGCTGATACGACGGACGAAGTGGACCGGATCATCGCAAAATATGTAGACAGATAAGATGGATTACAATAAGTGAACATTATGGCCACATTCTTTTAAATGGGAGGGCTAAGCGATATGGGGTTATCATGTAGGATGCCGCATCCCAAATTCTATATAAGATAGGTCTTCCCATACCGGGCAGGAAAAGTCTATTTTCCTGCCCATAATATTATCCGAGGAGGTTTTCTTATGAAACTTTTATTTCGTCAGCGCATTTTTTCATGGTTTGACAGTTATGATATTTTTGACGAAAACGAAAACACGGTTTTCACGGTAAAGGGGCAGTTAAGCTTTGGGCATTGCTTAAATATCTATGATGCCTCAGGACAGTATCTCGCCACCGTAAAGGAGAAGGTATTAACCTTTCTTCCCCGTTTTGAACTCTACCTTGCCAGTCCTTCTGGCAACCGGTATATTGGCTGTATCCAGAAAGAATTCTCTTTCTTGCGCCCGAAATTCCATATCGATATCAATGGCTGGTATATCGAAGGAAATTTTATTGAATGGGATTACCAGGTTTTTGACCGGGGCGGACAATTAATTGCCACGGTAAACAAGGAACTTTTCCATTTTTCGGATACCTATACTATAGATATTGCAAGACCGACGGATGTGCTTTGCGCGCTTATGCTGGTGCTTGCAATCGACGCAGAAAAATGCTCACGTTAACTGCGGGCAGGAATTCTTTTCCCAGTTTTATTCACCCAAAAGTCCACGGCAGAATTCTGTCAGCTTCTCTGCGGCCTTCCTGTGGGTGATTTCACTTGGATGCCAGTCCGCAGCAATCCCGTCCTCCTTTCTCTGCCCCTCAAATTCCAGATAATGGATATGTACATCTCCCGCCGCGCGCAGTTCCTCAACCATACCAGCGATTACCGGGCAAAGCGTGCGCACCATAATCCCTAAGCAGCACACAATCTCAACATCACCATAATTTTCCCTTACTTTCTGGTACAGCCTGCGGTATGCTTTTAGAAAAACAGCCTCGCGCGCAGCGTTCTGCCTTGTATAACTATCATCGTTTGTCCCTAGGTGGATAATAACCAGATCAGGCAGGAAACGGGAAGGCTCCCATTCCTCGGGTTTAATTCCGAGTCTTTCGCTTACAGTATAAGCTGTGTATGGGTAAAGCTGCGGTATCAGGACAGTTTCATCCGGCGTATCACGCTCCGGCGGAATCCAATCCGTAATCAGCCCGATACCGCTCCACGAAACTAGCTGGTAGTCCGCATCAAGCGCCCTCGCCGTGCGCAGCGCATAGTTCTTAAACGGGTTTTCCTGTGGCGTATTAAACACATCCACATTCCAAACTCCCTCAATCCCATAACCGCAGGTAATAGAATCCCCAATAAATTCCAGTTTTCGTTTTTTCTCCGGAAGCGGGCGAAGCTCTGCCCCATCCTCCACCAGCAGATAACGGATCCCCATTGCACCAAATGCCACCTCGGAATACTTCACAATCCGGATAGCAAGTTCCTTTGGCAGGGAATCCTTTGTGACCCCTTTTGCTGCTGCATATGCCGCACGGTCAAAGATTTCGTATTCTTTTTCTTCCTCCTTTAATGGGAAACGCCGGAAAGGCTCCTTATCCTCCCCGATAAATACTCCCGCCCAGCCCTCTCTTCCTTCTTCCTTTCGCCAATCGTCCGTTACAATATCCGCCGCAATCCGGTCACCATTGTAAAAAAAACCAATTTCCGAGGCGGAATATCCAAGATAACAGATTCCGTCATAATATAATATGCGGCCTAACGGCCTGATATTTTTGTTTTCTCTTGTAATGATTTCCTTCCTCATAAGTCTTCTCCTTCCCTTTAAACAAAAGATCTCCCCTGGCAAGCATAGTTCCACCCCATACATAATCTTATAACTAATATGTTTCCACCCGCTCTGTTTTTATTCCTCCTGCTGGAAGTTTTATCATCCATTCCTTCTTTTGATACACAAATCTCGTATCAAGTTCAGCTTTGGCACGCACCGTAAACTCTGTTAGCCCACCGTTCTCCCATACCAGATCAACTTCCGCCCCGCCGCGCACACAAAGTCCGTGCACACTGCCCGATGCAAATTCCGCCGGAATGGCTGGAAGCAGCACCACACGATCCTCGGTACTTTGTACCAGCATCTCGCCGATTCCTGCTGCCGCGCCAAAATTGCCATCAATCTGGAAAGGCGGATGATTGTCAAACAAATTGGGCAGGGTAGAACGCTCATAGAGTGCAAGCAGATTTTCATATGCCTTCTTTCCATCCCAAAGTTTCGCATAATGATTGATAATCCACGCACGGCTCCATCCAGTATGCCCGCCACCGTGTGACAGGCGGCCTTCTAAGGTTATGCGCGCCGCCCCCGCTAAGTTGGGTGTCCCATCCACTGTAATCTGGCTCGATGGGTGCAGCCCGTACAGATGCGAGATATGGCGGTGCCCCGGTTCCGCCTCCTCATATTCCCTATCCCATTCAAGGATCTGTCCCTTACTTCCAATCTGCGTTGGCACAAGCCTGCTGCGCGCTGCTTCAAACTGCGAGGTTAGTTCGTCCTCCATTTGAAGTATCCTTGCTGCATCGATACACTGAGAAAACAGATCCCGCAGAATCTGATTGTCCATTGTCACACCCATGCCGATAGCGCCCCGCACGCCGCTTTGCAGAATATAGGTATTCTCCGGAGAAACGGACGGGCATGTTTTAAGATAACCATCATGTTCAATCATAAAATCCAGGAAAAACAGTGCCGCTTCCCGCATCAACGGGTAATGTCCACTCAAAAATTCCTTATCCTGCGTATACTCATAATGTGTCCATAGATGCGTACACAGCCAGGCCGCCCCCATTACCCAGTATGAACCGGGCACCCACAGATCCTGCACTGCGGTATCCCCCCAGATATCCGTATTATGGTGTGCCACAAAACCGCGGCATCCATACATTTTGCGCGCCGTTTCCCGCCCATTCGGAAGCATCCGCCACAGATGGTCGAACAGCGGCATATGGCATTCAGAAAGGTTACCATTCTCCGCAAGCCAATAATTCATTTCTGTATTTATATTAATTGTATACTTACAATCCCACGGCGCAAGCATATCCTTGTTCCAAAGTCCCTGCAGCGTAGAGGGCAATGTCCCCGGCCTGCTGCACGCAATCATCAGATAACGCCCGAAATTAAAATACAGTTCCGTAAGCCCATAATCCTCACGCTTGATACATTTCAGACGCTCGTTAGTCGGGATTTTATCAAACGCAGCATCCCCACGCAAATCAAGTTTTACACGGTCAAAAAGTGCTTTATAATCCGCTCTATGGCGCTCCTTTAATTTTTCGTAGGAATATTGCATGGAATCTTCCAATTTTTTCCATACGCTTTCTTTTAAACTATGGTAACGGAATGTTGTACCCGCAGAAAAAAACAGTGTTATTTCCCCCGCACCACGGATTACCAGCCGTTCCCCGATTACCTCCATACTACAAGCAGCATTGCTGCTGCCCGCAATACGCCCACGCAGCATCATATTCAAGTCAAGTCCGTCCCCGCCAAGTTTTGCGCCAAGCATAATCGTATCGTCCGCGTATTTTCCCGTATAATCATAAAATTTATGCCTCATTAACAGCGGTGTCAGATTCATACCTTGCGGATCCTCTGTTTCAAAATGCATAACAATTACATCATCCGCCGCTGTTGCAAAAATTTCACGCCGGTGTGTGTAACCATTCACTTTAAAGGTTACCGTATGTATTGCGTCCGCAAGGTTAAGTTCTCTTTGATAATCCGTTATCTCGCCATGCAGACCCGAAAAGTACAGATGGATATCACCAAGTGTCTGATATGGGCGCTGCCCCTGTGGTGTGCCAGAAAGCGCATTGACCATTAGCTCCTCCGCCTGCGGAATCTGTCCATTTATAATATACTCCCGGATCTTCGGTAAATTTTTCAGCGCATCTGGGTTATTGCGGTCCATCGGCCCACCATACCAGACACTGTCCTCATTGACCTGCAAATGCTCCTCATAAACCCCGCCAAAAATCATAGCGCCAAGCCTGCCATTTCCGATTGGCAGCGCCCCGTTCCAATCTTCTGCAGGCGCAGTGTACCATAGTCTTGTACTCATCGTAAAACCTCCAATCCCAAAAACTTCTTAAGCATTATCGCATACCGAATCCGTTCCCTTTGCAGTTGGTCACAGGCTTTTTTAGATGTTGGATGAAATCCCGCCAAAGATGCAAATATATTACCCTCCGCTTCTAAAGGCAGGATCCCCTCCCCCATCTAAAAAAACTCATTCAGTTATCTGCACACCCTAGCAAATTTCCGCCCCGGCAGGCATTCCTTTTTCCGGCACCAAAAGCGCCAGTTCCCCATTCTCATCCTCCGCGCACAAAAGCATTCCTTCGGAAACCACGCCCGCTAGTGTCGCAGGCTTAAGGTTTACAAGCACCATCACCTTTTTACCAACCATCTCCTGCGCGGAATAATGTGCCTTGATACCGGAAACAATCTGTTTTACTTGGCTTCCAATTCTTACCTGGGAGCAGAGGAGTTTTTTCGATTTTTTAACCTCCTCACATGCAATAATCTCACCTACCTGGAACTGAAGTTTTGCAAAGTCATCGTATGTGATTTCAGGCTTTGGTTTTACATCAATTAGATTCTGCACCGTATCCGATGTGTTGCTGCCATCCCGTCCCGCCGTATCATTTGATGTAACGTTTCCTAAACCCGATGCACTTGCTCCTGCCCTGCCCGCTGCTTCTTCTGCGGCCGCCTCGGCCTTCTGCGCCTCGGCAACCTTTAACGCCTTTTCCTGCACTTCCTTCATATCCAATCTTGCAAACAGAATTTCCGGCGTTTCCGTTACCTTCCTCCCGGATGGATAACCACCAAAATCTTTGCATTCTTCAAAACTTCTCTTTTTTGAATTTAGCTGTGACAAAATTTTCTCCGTGGTTTCTGGCATAAATGGCTCAAGCAGTACCGCGCCGATGGAAATACTTTCTACAAGATTATAAAGCACAGTCTTTAAGCGCCCCTGCTTCGTTTCATCCTTCGCTAACGCCCACGGCATTGTTTCATCAATATATTTATTGCAGCGCTTAAACAGGGAAAAAATCTCCGTGATGGCATCCGCCACACGTAGTTCCTTCATCTTTTCCGCCACATGGTCTATCGTCCCTGTCGCTATGGTCTTCAGGTCGGCATCAACCTCCTCCAAAACCCCTGCATCTTCCACCACACCGCCAAAATATTTGTTTGACATGGAAATGGTGCGGTTGACCAGATTTCCAAGTGTATTCGCCAGGTCGGAATTGATGCGTTCCGCCATCAGCTCCCAGCTTACTGCACCATCATTGTCAAATGGCATTTCGTGCAGCACAAAATAACGCACCGCGTCCACACCGAACAGTTCCGCCAGATCATCCGCATACAGGACATTCCCCCGCGATTTGCTCATCTTTACGCTCTTACCGCTCCCATCCATGCGAAGCAGCCACGGATGCCCGAAAATCTGCTTAGGCAGCGGTACATCAAGCGCCATCAGCATGATCGGCCAGTAGATTGTATGGAAACGCAGGATATCCTTTCCTATTAAGTGCAGATCGGCAGGCCAGAATTTTTTAAATTGCTCCGTCGAAGTCCCATCCGCATCGTATCCAATCCCGGTAATATAGTTGGAGAGGGCATCAATCCATACATAGATAACATGCTTATCATCAAAGTCTACCGGAATCCCCCATTTAAACGAGGTGCGAGATACACAAAGATCCTGTAAGCCTGGTAATAGGAAATTGTTCATCATCTCATTTTTGCGCGATACTGGCTGGATGAATTCCGGGTGTGCGTTAATATGCTCGATCAGGCGGTCAGCGTATTTGCTCATGCGAAAGAAATAAGCTTCCTCTTTCGCAGGTTTTACTTCCCTGCCGCAGTCCGGGCATTTGCCGTCCACAAGCTGCGATTCCGTCCAGAAGGATTCGCAAGGCGTGCAGTACAGCCCCTCGTAGGAGCCTTTGTAAATATCTCCTTTGTCGTAGAGTTTTTTGAATATTTTCTGCACTTTTTTCTCGTGGTCGGTATCCGTCGTTCGGATAAATTTGTCGTAGGAGGTGTTCATCAGATCCCAGATTTTGCGGATTTCCCCTGCAACGCCATCCACAAATTCTTTCGGCGTAATGCCCTGTTCCGCCGCTTTCTGCTCAATTTTCTGTCCGTGTTCGTCCGTGCCTGTCTGAAAGAAAACATCATAGCCTTCAAGACGCTTATAGCGCGCGATACTGTCGGCCATCACTGCCTCATAGGTGTTGCCGATATGCGGCTTGCCGGATGTATAAGCGATGGCTGTTGTGATGTAGTAAGGTTTCTTTTCCATGTTTTCTGCTCCTTTTTGATTTTAAGTTCCGCAAAAACTTCCTAGTCGGATTTTTGCTGTTTTTGAGTTTCGTGAACTCCCTTCGGATACCACATTCCTGATATAAAAAAACTCCTGCCTTTATCTTTCCCGATAAAGACAGGAGTAATCTCCCGTGGTACCACTTTATTTTACACATTCCTCACGGAATATGCCTTATCTGCTGCTATCATAGTTACACCGACTTACGCCCGCATTCCATATGCGATGCCGTCCACAGCATACTTTGACCCACAGCATATCGCGCTAACGGGCGCTTCCGTCGCAGTCTAAGCTTGCGGAAAAAGCCATTCACAAAAATGGCCATTCCCCCTTGCCCAAGACCCATCTTTTGCATTTTTTACATTTTTTGCAAATTCCCTGCCCGGACAATCCTCAACTGCGCAGCTCCAGAACCATTTTCCGATGCTTCCCCTTCTCCCGCTCTCAGCAAGACAGCTACACTGTCTGCGGAATTCTCTGTAAAAGCTTTCACCTCGTACTCTTTCCTTCCCTGCCTTTATTATATTCCCTGCAAAGGCAACTGCCCTGCAACTTTATGATAGCAATATAGCATTGAATAATGAATTTGTCAAGGAAAATAATTAAAGTAATTCGCTTATCAGGTGAGTTGCCTAAAATACACAGTTATTGAAACGATGCACCATCTTATGTATAATTGGTTTATCAGCTGATAACCAAACAAATATGATAAATATTGGAGGAATCAAAATATGAATTTGGATTTAGGAAATGCGATCAAAAAACTGCGAATGGAAAATAAAACAACACAAGAGGAAGTTGCGGAATATTTGGGCATCTCTTTTCAGGCGGTTAGTAAATGGGAAACCGGAACAACCATGCCGGATATCTCTCTCCTGCCTGAAATCGCGGCTTTCTTCGGGGTTCGGATCGACGATCTGTTTTCGGTAGATCATGAGGATGAGTTAAAGCGCATTGATCACATTTTGTCACATGATGGGTTATCTGAACAAAGTTATCTCTACGCAAAACGAATCCTAGAAGCTTCTTTACAGGACGACCCAGATAATGTCAGTGCCTTGAAATTATATGCCCGTCTGCATTTAAAGAAAACAAACGATGATCTGCTTGAGGCAGGAAGAATGTTGGAAAGAGCTATGAAGCGTTCCCCGCTTGATGAAGAAATATTTGGATTGTATCGTGCAGTCCGTGGTGGGGGAAACTACAAAGCCCACAGTGATGACGACTGGTTTATTCGGGTATGTGAACCCTATGCAGAAAAACATCCTCAAAATTTTAAGCTTATGGTTATGCTTATTGAGGCAGCAATCCGTATGAGGTATTTTGAGAAAGCAGAAAAATATATTAACCGGATGCAGCTTGATAACAATAAGGAATATCTGCGTCAAATTTCACTCGGTGACCTTGAACTGGCAAAAGGAAATCTCGATAATGCAAAAGCGATATGGAATACAATACCTGCACAGAATAGTATGGGACAGTACGAGGCAGGGGAAAGATTCAATCGGATTAATGAATACGACCAGGCAATAAAGTGCTTTAAAACCGCATTTGATGCGGCCGCTCAGCCTAGATATCTTGATGCAGTATTTTCCCTCGCCTTTCTTTACACAAAATTGGGAAGAAAAGCGGATGCCATAAAAGCATGGCAGCTTATATTAGATACGCTGGCATCCGATTACAATGATTATGACAGCGAAACGGTGAAATGGGCGCATAATGAAATACAAAAATTACAAGACAATAATTAATTCCTTCTAGTCCGTGTGATTCCGATTTGGTAGGCTTTCTATTACAGTCAAGAGAAGATATCATACCACGCAAAAATACCAGGCGTTACAACACGTAACCATAAGTTAAATAAAGTCCGATAAATCCTAAAATGCCTGCATTCATGCAGGCATTTTAGGGTTTTGTTCCCTGCTATCCCCGCTCCTGCAACCTCTCAAATATCCTTTTCGTACAGACCGCTATGATCAGGGAGATGGCTCCTGCAAAGAGGATTACGGCATATTCAAAACCTTTACAGACTTCAAACAGAACGCCGTAGAGTGCATTGCCAAGGGGCTGCGCGCACATGGAAAACATAAGAATTACAGCAATCACCTTCCCGATCAGGTTTTGTGGTGTTTCAGCCTGCACAAAGGACATCATCTGCACAGTAAAAATGGTTGAAAAAATCATAATCACACAACAACATAATGTCATAACCAGATAATTTGCCATCCCGGATGCAAAAAGCATCTGCGAAATGCCTACCGGGAATACACAGGCAGCGCAAAAAATTAACAGATTCCCCGTCTTCTGTATTTTCAGTTTTTTTACAAAGATTCCCGCACCAATACCGCCAGCCAAACTGCCTGCGGCCAGCGCCCCCTGCGCATATCCATAAAGTTTGTTGACATAATCCGAATGATATTTTGTCGAATCAAACATAACTTCTGTGATCAGATATGGCAGACCGACAAGAATCATGGCGGAGAGGAAGAGGTTCACCCCACACACAACGAACATCGCTTTTCCGATTGCTGGCTTTTCCCTGCGGATAAACCGGATACTTTCCGCAAAATCTTTTTTTACCATTTTCCATATCCCATTGCCAGATTCCTGCTTTTGAAACGGAATTTTGATAAACAGTTCCATTGCTGCCGACAGGACGAAGCAGAGGGTACAGACCCACAACACTGGCTTTAATCCATAAGTACTGTATAGAATCCCGCCAAGGACGGGTCCAAGCAGCGAGGCAAACGAACTGATAATATTGACTACCGAATTCGCTGCCATAATATGATTTGGATTAACCAATACAGGGATACTTGCCTGTACAGAAGGCTGATATGCGCCCGCAATCCCATACAAAAGCATCAGCGTCACCACGATCAAAAGGATGAGGTTCCCGCCCTCAATCCACAGGGAAAATGCGGCTATGACCACAGCCGTAAAAAAGTCCAGTATCACCATAATATTTCGCTTGTTTACCCTGTCCGCGACAATGCCCCCCACTGGCGTAAGCAGGATAGCAGGGAGAAAAGCACAGGCTGTGACTGTCCCATAAAGCGCAGAGGAACCTGTCTGGTTTAACAGATACAGCGGCAGGGCAAAGCGGATGGTTGCATTGCCAAAGAGCGAAATAATCTGCCCGATCACCACCAAGGTAAAATTTCTGGAAAATAATCTTTGTTCCATTTTAATCCTCCTTATCAAAACTTAAACTTCCATATTTTCAATTCCATCCATAAGAATCCGGTACATCGCTTTTGCAGCCAGACCAAATACAACCGCAGCAGCCAAAACCGTAGCAAAAATATAATCCGGAAACCTTGCGATTACATTTGGCACAAAACACATTATAATCACAGCAGACAGAACTGTCGCCATAATGGAACGCTTTTTCCAGCCAATGACCGCTGCCGCCATTCCGATCTCAAAGGATAGGATTCCCGCGATAAAACTTGCACCCACCACCGTAACAATTAAGTACCATGAACCGCCTTCTGGCATAAGACCAAAAATCCTTGCCGTAATATACATTAAGCCAATTACGGAAATATTGCTGACAAAAGCAGAAGATACGGTAAACCACAGAATAATCCTGCATTTTACTTTCAGTATTTTCCGACGGCTGACAGGGTAAGTAAAAAGGGTTACGGCTTTTTTCCCACAATATTCCTCCACAATTACCTTTGCTGAAATCACCGAGCAAAATACTCCAAAACAGGCGACCGTCAGAGCCATTATAAGTGAAATCAGTCCGTTCCAACTGCAAAAAAGAACTTCCTCTCCTCCCTCATACTTGCCGATAATTAGAAATGTAATCCCCATTGCCAACAAACCTGCAAAAATCCCAAGCGCCCCAACACGGTAAACGGACGGGCGAACTTTCATCCATTCCAGCCTATACAGATCCATACACTTTCCTCCCCATAATGCTTATAACATAGTCTTCAAAACCTTCCCCGCATTCCTCTGCTTTTTCCCGAACCGAAAATTCCTTAACAATCTCCCCTCCTGAAAGAATCCCGATGCGATCCGCCGTATGCCGTATCTCCCCGATTATATGGCTTGACAGCAATATGGACATGCCTTTTGCCGTAAGCTCCCTTAATAATTCCCGCATCTGCGCGATGCCAAGCGGATCAAGCCCGTTTAACGGTTCATCCAGGATCAAAAGCCTGGGAGCATGGATAATCGCCCTTGCCAGTCCGAGCCGTTGCCGCATACCAAGGGAATACTTTTCTACTGGCTTGCCTCCCACCCCTAAAAGCCCAACCAATTTTAAAGTATCCGCTATGTTTGCTTTCGCCCCCATAAGCGTCAGATGCATGGAAAGAATCTCCTCCGCATTTAAATGCCCATAAAACACTGGAACTTCAATCATGCTCCCAACTTCGGACAAATATTCCCATCCTGCGCCAACTTCCTGTCCTAATACGGTTATCCTGCCACTATTAAGCTTCTGCAGACCAAGGATTAGTTTCATCAACGTCGTCTTTCCCGCGCCATTGACACCCAACAGCCCATAGATTTCTCCCTCCCGGATCTGGAAACTGCAATTCCTTATTACCTCGGATGAAGCATAGGATTTGCAGACGGATAAAACCTCGACAATGGGATTTGTTTCTTTTCTTGTTTCTGGAATTCCTATCATATTTAACCTCCATGCTGCGACGGTTTTTAGGGGCAGCTCATGGCTCAAGTTTTGGCGCAGCACAAAACTTGCCGGTTAAAAATTAACTTTAACCTTACTCCTTTTTCATACCGCGCGACGGTATGTATAAATCTATAAAAAATGGATGCTGCAAAAGAATTTAAACTGCTTCCCCTATGCATCCTTCCAGATAGACAGTTCCCTGTGCAGCATCCCTTTTTCCTTATTTGTTGTTCTGATAAATTTCTGCAAGTTCCTGCAGCCGCCCCAACATCTCATCATCCACAATATCCAGTCCGAAGCCCTGCATCATCTGTCGGAATATCATAAATTTTGCATAGGACTCCTCCGGCGTATTATCAAATATCATCGGGTTCGTCCAGATATTGGCAACCAGTATGATTAGTTCAGCCAACTGCTCCGGATAATCGGTTGCAATCGTGCCGTCAGCAATTCCCTGCCGGATAATTGGAAGAATATAGTCCGGTGCTACTTCCCGCATTGTTTCACTGAAAATACTGAACAGCAGCTTCGGATTATCGCCTAAGTTCGGAGCTACGCTAAAGATTTCATCCTGAACCGGGCGCAGGATGGATTCCTTGAAAATCATTTTCAGCTTATCCTTTCCGGTTAAGCCGGTGCGGTCGCGGATCGCAGTAAGCATCCGGTTCGATTCTTCTGTCATCCGGTCGGTAACCGCCACCAGAATATCTTCTTTGGATTTAAAATGATGGTAGATCGCACCCTTACTCAGCCCACCCAGATTGTTGATAATATCCTGGATGGACGTGTGTTCATAGCCTTTTTCCATAAACAGACGGCCTGCAACATCAAGGATCAAATTGACGGTTTCCTCCGGGTGCTTATTTCTTGCCATGATGGGATCACCCCCTTACATACCGATGGTATGTTCATGCTATCATACTGCTGGTATGTTTGTCAAGATAATATTTTTTGATTTTTTGTTTTTATTTTTCCTGTCCCATGCTACCACCGTTTTCTTCCTCCACCAGATCCGCGAGCGTAATCCCATAAAAAAAGTTATGCACCATCCTGTCAAACCGAACCCACATCGGGAGGGTACTACACTCTTGCCTGCGCCCACATGGCTCTGCATCAGCGCGCAGGCAGGCCACACTTGCAAGCGTTCCCTCCGTCAGCTCCAGAATTTCCCCGACTGTGTATTCCTTAGGGGCGCGTGTAAGGCGGTAGCCCCCATTTTTTCCGCGCATTCCTTTTAGAAGTTTCTTTGCAACCAAGGTTTTTAGTATAATCTCCAGATATTTCTTAGAAATCCCCTGCCTGTTTGCAATTTCATCAAGTGGCACATAGCCATCCATATCCCGCTGCGCTAAGTCCACCATCACGCGCAGGGCGTATCTCCCCTTTGTTGAGATCATGATTGCCTCCCTCTTTGTCCTCAATAAACCTATTATAATACAAGGTTAGAGGGATTATCAAGCAGATTTGAATGTTTTTACCCATTTACCTATTGACAAGATGGGTTTAAAGGTGTATGATAACGGCAATCAATTCGCAGAAGCAAACTACCATATAAAATTCAGCAGAATCCCGGACACCTCCCGAAAGAGGTTCGGGAGCGATGCGGACGAAACTCTTTCCTGATGAGTGGGGAGGGGGGAGGGATTCTGCGGGACTTATATCAGCAGAATCCCGGACACCTCCCGAAAGAGGTTCGGGAGCTATGCGGACGAAACTCTTTCCCGATGGGGGGAGGGGGGAGGGATTCTGCGGGACTTATAATCAGGAGGAATATTATGAGCAAATACAAATTTGAAACACTTCAACTTCATGTCGGCCAGGAACAGCCTGACCCAGCCACCGACGCAAGAGCAGTACCGATCTACCAGACCACCTCTTACGTATTTAAAAACTCCGCCCACGCGGCAGCACGCTTCGGACTTGCGGACGCGGGCAATATCTATGGCCGTCTAACCAACTCCACGCAGGATGTTTTCGAAAAAAGAATCGCTGCGCTCGAAGGCGGCGTAGCAGCTCTTGCACTCGCCTCCGGCGCGGCAGCAATTACATATACAATGGAAGCCCTCGCCGCAGACGGCGGACATATTGTATCCCAGAAAACTATTTATGGCGGCAGCTACAACCTATTCGCCCACACCTTCCCACATTATGGAATCACCACCACCTTTGTTGATGCACATAACCTCACTGAAATAGAAAACGCCATCCAGGACAATACGCGTGCAATATACCTTGAAACACTCGGTAACCCGAACAGTGATATCCCGGATATCGACGCGGTTGCCGCGATCGCACATAAACACGGCCTTCCGCTTGTAATTGACAACACCTTTGGCACACCTTACCTAATCCGCCCGATTGAACATGGCGCGGATATTGTGGTACATTCCGCAACAAAATTCATCGGCGGGCATGGCACAACTCTCGGTGGCATTATTGTAGATTCTGGTAAATTCGACTGGAAAGCGGGCGGCAAATATCCTGCAATCGCTGACCCAAACCCAAGTTATCACGGTGTATCCTTCGCAGACGCTGCAGGACCTGCTGCCTTTGTCACTTATATCCGTGCGATTTTGCTGCGTGATACAGGAGCCGCAATTTCCCCGTTCAATGCCTTTTTGCTCCTGCAAGGCGTAGAAACCCTCTCCCTGCGCTTAGACCGCCACGCAGAAAACACAAAAAAAGTCGTAGAATTCCTGGCAAAACATCCGCTTGTTGAACATGTCAACCATCCGTCGCTGCCAGAACACCCGGATCACGCTCTTTACAAAAAATATTTTCCAAACGGTGGTGCTTCGATTTTTACCTTCGACATCAAAGGCGGCCAGGCAGAAGCGCACCAGTTTATTGATAATCTGGAGATTTTCTCCCTGCTTGCAAATGTCGCGGATTCAAAGAGCCTTGTGATCCACCCGGCAACCACCACGCACTCCCAGTTAAATGAAGCAGAACTTGCAGAGCAGGACATTCATCCAAATACTATCCGTCTGTCGATCGGAACGGAACATATCGATGATATCCTTGCGGATCTAGAGAAAGGTTTTGCCGCAGTCGGGAAATAATAAGGCAGTCTGCGAATTTAATTTCCAATTGGATGGGACACTATCCTATGGCAAAAAATCATTATCTATAGCAAAGCTGCAGGAAATGCCAGCGAATATATTTGTCAAATTTTTATATTTTGGAGGAAGGATGGGATTCATAAACTATGATTTACGCTGACCATGCGGCAACAACAAAATTAAGCCAAACCGCCATTCATGCAATGCTTTCCTGTATGGAAGAAAATTGGGGCAACCCATCCAGTCTTTATCGCTTTGGACAAAAGGCAGCCGAAGCACTTAATGAGGCAAGGGAACGCATCGCTGCATGCATCGGGGCAGAGCCTGGTGAAATATATTTCACCTCCGGAGGCAGTGAAGCAAACAACCAGGCAATTATTTCCGCCGCAAAAAACGGGGAACGCAAGGGAAAAAAACATATTATTTCCTCTGCCTTTGAGCACCATGCCGTCCTGCATACTTTAAAAAAGCTTGAAAAAGAGGGCTTTCAAATAGAATTGCTGCCCGTCCATGAAAACGGGACTATCCACCCAGAACAGGTTGCGGACGCTATCCGGGAAGATACCTGCCTTGTCAGCATTATGTATGCCAATAATGAGATTGGCTCCATTCTGCCGATCCCTGAAATCGGGGTGATCTGCCGTGAAAGGAAAGTCCCATTCCATACGGATGCTGTCCAGGCCATAGGGCATATTCCTGTGGATGTAAAGGCGCAAAACATCGACTTGCTCTCCCTTTCCGCCCACAAATTCCACGGTCCAAAAGGTGCGGGAGTTCTTTACGCCAGGCGCGGAATCTTCTTAACAAACCTGATTGAGGGTGGTGCACAGGAGCGTGGCAAACGGGGCGGAACGGAAAACCTGCCCGCCATCATGGGTATGGCTGCCGCTTTAAAAGAAGCTTGCTGCCATATGGAAGAAAACAATAAAAAGATCCTGTTGCTGCGCACGCAGTTGATTGAGGGACTTTCCAAAATCCCCCATGCGGCACTTAATGGTGACCTGCAACACCGCCTTCCAGGAAATGTAAGCTTTTGTTTTGAAGGGATCGAAGGTGAAAGTTTGCTGCTTTTATTAGACGATAAAGGGATCTGTGCCTCCTCCGGTTCCGCCTGCACCTCCGGCTCCCTCGACCCAAGCCATGTGCTGCTTGCCATTGGCCGTCCGCACGAGGTAGCACATGGTTCCCTACGCTTATCACTCGGTGCAGAAAACACCGAGGAAGAGGTCGCCCAGATCCTGAAAGCTGTGCCGGAGGTTGTGGAATACTTGCGTAACATATCCCCACTATGGAAAGATAAACAATGTGGCAAAAAAGCTTTTATCCTTTGATATGCAAAACTTATATCAGCAGCCCCCGTATCCGTGCCTGAATCATTTTTCTGGCAGCTTTGCGGACAGGAAAATGATTCCCCGGTTTTGGTACGGGGGAGGGGGACTGCGGAACTTATATCAGCAGCCCCCCGTATCCGTGCCTGAATCATTTTTCTGGCAGCTTTGCGGACAGGAAAATGA
>CAMWUU010000023.1 GCA_947177515.1 uncultured Lachnospiraceae bacterium | reverse complement strand
GTTTTTGCTACACCCCATAAGTAACAAAAATACCTTCTCCGAAAAAGGACAGTGACCGTAAGCTGTCCTTTTTTACTGCCCGCGGATTGTACATTTAAACAAAATTGTGCTATTGCGTGGGGCGGCACAAAAAAATGCAAGATTTTAGTGATTTTGTATATTGTAATTAAGACGATGGTATTATAAAATAGGAATATACAAGTAACAAGCCCGCTGTGGGGTCATTGCATACACACTGATAATTATAATTGCAGGCAGGAGTAAAGGGATGGAAAACGGAAGTAAGATATATGAAATTTATAGGGAGAGCATGCCGTTTAACAAGGCCGCTGTTTTTTCCGACGGCACTGCATCTTACCGGATCCCGCCGGAGCCAATGCCGTATGAGTCCGTAAAAATCCGCATCCGCACTGCGCATCAGAAGATCAGCGAGGTTCTTTTATGTGCTGGCGAAAAACGTCTTTCCATGACTGTCGGGAAGACGACGGAGCGTTTTGATTTTTATGAAACAGATCTATATTTGACCAACGAGGCGGCACCTTACTATTTTATGATCCGCTTCGGTGATGAGGAATATTATTATACGCGCGCAGGGGTGGATACCGTGCACCATGCGGAGTATGATTTTGAGATTGTGCCGGGCTATACCATACCGGATTGGGCAAAGGGTGCGGTGTTCTACCAGATTTTTGTGGATCGGTTCTGTAACGGGGATTCCGCGAATGATGTATTGGATCGCGAATATAATTATATTGGCGAACCGACGATGGGCATTGTGGACTGGAACCGTTACCCGTCGAGCATGGATGTGCGCGCTTTTTACGGCGGCGACCTAGCAGGGGTTATGCGCAAGCTGGATTACCTGCAGGAACTGGGGGTGGAGGTAATTTATTTAAACCCGATTTTTGTTTCACCGTCAAATCATAAATATGATATACAGGATTATGATTATATTGACCCGCATTATGGCGTGATCTTAAAGGATGAGGGAGAGTGCCTGCCAGAAGGGGAAAAATCAAATAAAATGGCGACAAAATATATCAGCCGCGTAACCTCAAAGGAAAATCTTGAGGCGAGCAACGCCTATTTTATTTCCCTTGTGGAGGAGATACACCGGCGTGGGATGAAGGTTATCCTAGACGGCGTATTCAACCATTGCGGGTCGTTTAACAAGTGGCTTGACCGCGAGGGGATCTATGAGGAGGCGGAAGGCTATGAAAAGGGCGCATATGTGTCCGAGGACAGCCCTTACCATACCTTTTTCCAGTTCCATAAGCCGGAGTCGGAGGAATGGCCGTACAATGCCTCATACGATGGCTGGTGGGGGCATGACACGCTGCCAAAACTCAATTACGAAGCGTCGCCAAAGCTGTTCAACTATATTATGCGCATTGCGCGCAAATGGGTGTCGCCGCCGTACAATGTGGACGGATGGCGGCTTGATGTGGCGGCGGACCTGGGACATTCGCCAGAATATAACCATTACTTCTGGCGCGCGTTCCGCGACAATGTGCGCAGGGCGAACCCACAGGCGCTGATCCTGGCGGAACATTATGGGGATCCCCAGCCATGGTTGCAGGGGAATGAGTGGGATTCGGTTATGAATTATGACGCGTTTATGGAACCGGTTACCTGGTTTTTGACCGGGCTTGAGAAGCACAGCGACGAGTATAGGCATGATATGTACTGCAACTCGGACGCTTTTTTTGGCGCAATGCGCCATTATATGACGCGATTCCATACACAGTCGCTGATGGTTGCGATGAACGAACTCTCAAACCATGACCATTCCCGCTTTATGACAAGGACAAACCATAGAGTGGGGCGCACCGCGACAAGCGGTCCGCAGGCAGCGGGCGAGGGGTTAAACCCTGCGATTATGCGCGAGGCGGTGGTGATCCAGATGACTTGGATTGGTGCGCCCACCATCTATTATGGTGATGAGGCGGGTGTGTGCGGCTGGACTGACCCGGACAATCGCAGGACCTATCCGTGGGGGCACGAGGATAAGGGGCTGATTGCCCTGCACCGTGAGCTGATTGCAATCCATAAGGCGTATCAGTCGCTTCGCACCGGATCTCTGAAATTTGTGTACGGTGCCCACGGTGTGATCGGTTATGGCAGGTTCAATGAGGAAGAACAGTTTGTGATCCTTGTGAATAATAATGATTATGAGGTCAATGTCCAGGTTTCTGTCTGGCAGCTTGGTGTTGTCCCGGGGCGTGCGCTGGTTCGTATGCTGTACACGAATACGCAGGGTTTTGGCGTGGATATGGCATTATATTACCCGGAGGATGGAATACTTTCGATGCGCCTATGGCCGTTTTCAAGTGTTGTATTGAAAAATTTTCCTGAGCATCTGTGTTAAAGCTATCGTTTGCCCACGATTGTGATTTGATAGATGCAATCTATCAGATATCCGATAGGTTTGCTCTATCTTGAGGGGAATATGCAGCTATGGAATAGTCCAAAGTGGCAGCCTTTAAAGGTTTCATTTCAGAGTTAAGCTGTTTTTGACGTTAGCACAATAATATCCTGTAGCGGAAATTCCAGTTTGATTTCTCCCCATGGCATTGCAAGAGAAAGAAATTGATCCGCAACAGCAGAGATATAAAATGGTTCTGCTTCTGCCATATCTTCGTCCCAGTTCCAGGAAGGATATACATTAAGTGAATGTTTTTTTACTTCCTTATTTCCAATATGGAGCATATTGATTTCCCCATATTGGAAATAAGGAGTTTTGTTTTCGTCCATCTGTGCATTCTCATCCACATACCATGAACCAAGACTTGCGGGCAATGCCTGAAACAGATAATTTTCATCCTCTGAAAAAACATAACTGGCACCTTCTCCGCAGAGGTATCCCGATTCATAAACGGATTCCAGGTAAGAATCACGGATTCGCAGCAGTATATATGCCTCTTCGCTTTGCCCGGAATAATAGGAGAACAGCAGATATTGTTCCGATAAGGAAAGTAACATTGTCCCACCGCCGTAACCGCCGGACGGATAGGCAATGGGATAAGAATATATGGTGTTGCCCTCTAAAAGAATGGATATTAGAATGGCATTATCATTTTGTAGGATAATATCATCATGTAAGATAATTTCGCGCTTATCACGAAGTAAAATATGTCTTCCCTCTTTCATAAAATATTAACTCCTTTTATATGACTTTTTTAAAGATAAATATTTGATCTTATGGTATAAATTCGCGTACCTCCCCGGCGTTCAGATCCTCCGGTAAAACCACATTTCCCATACGCACGCGCTTTAAGTATATGCAGCAGCACCCCACACTTTTCAGCAGCCGTTTTACCTCGTGTTTCCTGCCTTCAGTCACAGTGATATATCCGGAAAATACAGGGGTATCCGGACGGTTTTTTAGAATATGTTCCCTCTTTTTCCCCTTGATAAAACCATGAATTTCCATCAGGCGGCTCTCCTGTAAAAAGGTAACCTTTGCTGGGCGTGCCGGGGATAAAATCTTTCCTGCAAGCTGTACGCCAGTTTCAAGTTTCTTCTTTTTTTCTTTGGAAAAAATTCCCATCGCCCAGAAAAAATATTCTTTTTCCGTTCCCATATCCGGATGTGTCATATGCTGGTTGTATGCGCCGTCATCCGTCAGGATCAGCAGTCCTTCCGTGTCGCGGTCAAGACGGCCAACCGGGCGCAGTTTGGTCATATCAAGCGTATTGAGATATTTTAGGATGGTTGGTTCGGTTGGGTCGCGCAGGGCGGTGATACAGCCCGCAGGTTTGTGAAAAATATAATAATGATACATAAAGGTTTACCTCTTTTTTAATGCTCCCTAAAATTACTCTGTTAATTTGGCCTGCTTTGCTATGCGTGCAAGTTCCAACTGGCAGGATATCAGCGGGATTAGGAAGATGGCGCTGAGAATACCAACCCACCATACTTTCATAATAACCGCGAAAGTGCCCCAGAAAAGAAAGCCAAACAGCATCGGACGGCGCATTGTTTTATAATAGTTTTGTTTATCTTCAAGGGTCGTATGCAGTTCGAGGGGTTTTCCATCATCCTCTTTTTCTACAATCAGCAGTTCGCGGTTGTAGGTAGTGGAAGTCGTTGAAATACGCCCACCTTTTTCGGCCCATGGGCAATAAACAACCTTGCCAGCCGAGTAGTTGAGGTTGATATTCTTAAAGAAAACCCGGTATCCCATATCCTCCAGAAAATTTCGGTATTCTGCTGCATCCTTCTTTGATTTTTGGCCAATGAATTCCACGCGGTATTGGAACTGTCCAGGTGAACATTCTTCGAATTCATACAGCATTTTCCCGGTAGAGATAAGCCGCAGGCCTTTTGCGGCCATCCTATTTAGCCATCGCTCCTGTGCGGTAATCAGACCGCCGTAAAAACGGTAATATTTTTTGCTCATAGGACACCTCCAATAATTTTTTCTGCGATTTCGATTAACGCTTTTAACCTTGCCATTTCCTTTTCGGCAATTTCTTTCCCCTCTGCGGTGATAATGTATTCCCGCTTTCTTTTGCCCCTGTCGTCGCAGGGCGCAATAAAACCTTTTTCCTGCAATGTATTGAGTGCGCCGTACAACGTCCCCGCACCAAGCGAAAGCCGGCCGCCAGTTTCTTCTTCAATAAATTGCATGATGGCGTATCCATGTCGCGGTGAATAGAGGGAGAGCAGGATGTAAAATGTTACTTCCGTCAGTGCACCGCCTTTTACATGATCCCTCATTCAGTCCTCCCCATATTAAGTATTGTGTTTTCTCCCCATATTTTGCATGGCAGGATAATATTACGTTTACTGTAATAGTTATATCAGAAAATAGGTTTTATGTCAAGGAAGAAAGCATGGTAGTTTCAATGCAGATAGTTGAAAAAGAGTTTATAAACAGCACAGACTCCAGGGGAAAATCACTAGGAAGACTGGTCGGGAAAATTCATTATCGCAGGGATAAAAGCCAACTCAAAGGAATATAATAAAGGCTATTTTATTTGTAAGGTTATTGTGGTATAATATTACCTGGGAATGGAAAAAGTAAGCGGATTTCAGAAAGAAATGGAATGTGCATTTTGAAAATATCAGATCAGAAAAGAGGGGGAATCAGATGATTGTTTTAATTATGGGAGCATCCCACACAGGGAAAACAGCACTTGCCCAAAGATTACTTGAGAAGTATAAATATCCTTATTTATCCATAGACCACTTAAAGATGGGGCTTATCCGCAGCCAAAATACTGCACTTACCCCTTTGAGTGATGACAAAGCATTAACAGACTATTTATGGCCGATTGTGCGTGAAATGATAAAAACAGCAATAGAGAATAAGCAGAATCTTATTATTGAGGGATGTTATATTCCCTTTGAGTGGTCGAAGGATTTTGAAAGGGATTATTTGGAAAACATAAAATATTATTGCCTAGTTATGACTAAAAAATATATTATAAATCATTTTAGTGATATAAAAAAGTATGCAAACATTGTGGAAAAAAGAATGGAAGATGATAGCTGTACGATAGAAACCATGCTCAGGGATAATACTAGAATATTGGAAGAGTGTAAGAAGTACAAGGTCAACTATCTTCTTATTGATGAGGAATATCAAGTTGATATTGATCTATAGGGAATCAAACACTGGTGCAATACAGAAAAAACAACCAAAGGGATGACAATCCCACCATAACCAAAAAAAATCACATAAGTGGAATAATGCTTGTACCAATGGCTGCGGGTGGGAATATAAATGGCAAGGGTATGTTAATAAAAAGTCCTAAAATAAATCAACACGGGGCTGGGTTGATTTACTTAAATGGGGGATTAACCCCTGGAAATTCAAAGGGATAAGAAAAACAGGAGGTAAATATGCAAGAATATGGAAAAGGTAGTTCTTTAAAAGAAGAGTATCCTACCGGGATTGCAGGAATTACAGTGCGTCCCGTCCGTGAGGGCGAGGAAGGACTGGTGCTGCATTTTATCCGGGCGATCGCGGCGTATGAGAAAATGTCCGATTGCGTTATCGCAACAGAAGAAGGTCTGCAAAAAGCGATTTTCGGGCAGCATGCCTGCAATGTTTTATTTGTCGAAGAGAAGGGGGAGCCAGTTGGGTTCTGCTTGTATTTCCATACATTCTCGACCTTCTGTGGAAAAACAAATCTGTATCTTGAAGACCTTTTTCTGAATGAAGAAGTACGTGGACGGGGCATCGGGCGTGCGGTTTTTCGTATTCTAATGGAAATTGCGCTTGAGGAGGGCTGTGAGCGCTTTGAATGGGCATGTCTGGACTGGAACGCCCCATCCATAGCTTTTTACCGCAAGATGGGAGCCTCCCCGATGTCGGATTGGACAACCTGGCGGATGACAGCAGAGGATATGAGAAAACAGTGTGAAAGGGGCAGAAAGGAAAGGGACTGATTTTGCCCGGAAAGGAAGGGGTTTGAGTGAAAAAATATGATTTGTCAGGTGAATGGCTATTGTGGCTGGATGAGGAGAGGGAGGGGAAATTTGAGGATGGGTGCCTCTCCCATGCATTTAACGATGTGATTATGCTTCCGGCGACAACCGCGCAGGCGAAAAAGACCCTGCACGGGGAGAACATAGCGTGCGAAACCGGCTTTCTAACAGAGCGTTACCCGTTCTGCGGTTATGCGTGGTATCAGCGCACCGTGCGCATAAAAGAGGAAGATGTGGGCTGTCCGATTTATTTATATCTGGAGCGCACGCGCATGGCGCGTGTCTTTGTAAACGGTGTTTTGGCCGGCAGCAAAAACAGTATTTGTGCACCGCATCGCTATGATATTGGTAGCGCAGTAAAAGGGCAGGAACTTACGGTTACGGTATGTGTGGATAATACAGATTACCCAACGAAGGGCGGGCATATGACTTCGCCGGATACCCAGACAAACTGGAATGGTATCCTTGGGAAAATGGAGCTGCAGGTTTTTGCCTCGGTCGATGTGCTGAAAGCCACTGCGGAATCCGACGCGTTAAGCGGGGAAATCAAAGTAACCTTGGAAACATTAAATACCTGGATGTTGCCTCAGGAACGGGAATTATTAATCAGCGGGGAATATGTTTTTTTGCCGGAGGAAATCCTGCCAACTTCCGGTCTTCAGACCGCGCCGCTCTACCTTGTTGAAAATTCGCACCGGCAGGCGGTCACTGTGCCGCCGGGACATGGCCGCCAGACAATTACCGTAAAGGTCGCCAATATTATGCGTTTTAGCGAATTTACACCATGTTACGGGCAACTGCATATCCGCTGTGTGGAGCAGGAGGGCGAACTTTTAAGGCCAATCTTTGAAAAGGCGCAGCAGAGTGTGCGCGGGAGGGTGGAAGAAAAGCTTTCGGGCGCAACTGGGACAATAGAAAATACTGTGCCTAACAGGGGGATACCGGGGACTTTTACTGGAAAAACTGCCCGGAATATTGCCGGGGCGCTTGCGGTGGATGTAATATTTGGGTTCCGGGATTTTACGGCGGGAAAACATCATTTTTATATCAATGGGGTAAAGACCTTCCTGCGCGGCAAGCATGACGGTATGATTTTCCCTCAGACTGGCGCGGCACCAATGGGAGTGGAAGACTGGCTAAAAGTAATGCGCGCCGCGAAGCGTTTTGGGATTAACCATTACCGTTTCCACACCTGCTGTCCGCCGGAGGCCGCTTTTTTTGCAGCGGATCTGCTTGGTATCTATATGGAACCGGAACTTCCGTTCTGGGGGACAATAGCAGCACCCGGGGAAGAGGGCTACAACGGGGAAGAACAGGATTATCTGATTGCGGAGGGGTTTAGGATGATGGAGGCATACGGCAGCCACCCGTCCTTTGTGATGATGTCGCTCGGCAATGAACTCTGGGGCAGCAAGGAGCGCCTGGGGGAAATTATTGAGGGTTTCCGCGCGGTGGATCGAAGACATTTGTATACCTCAGGTTCCAATAATTTCCAATTTTATCCATCCGATCTGGCGCAGGAAGATTTCTTTGTGGGTGTGCGCTTTGATAAAGACAGGCTGATCCGTGGCTCGTATGCAATGTGCGATGCGCCGCAGGGCTTTGTGCAGACACAAAAGCCCAATACAGTGCATGATTATGATGTGTTTTTTGATGGGTGGGGGGAAGCGGACGATCCCGCAGGAAACAAGGGAAGCAGCGCTGTATCAACAGCGGAAAAAGAAGTTGAGATTCAGTATGGCACCGGTGTGAAAAAAGTGAAAACCTCCGCTGTAAATTCTTTTACAACCAGCAAACCCGTGATTTCCCATGAGGTTGGCCAGTACTGTACCTACCCGGATTTTAAAGAAATTGGCCGTTATACCGGTGTGCTGGCTGCGCGCAATTTTGAAGTGTTCCGCAAGCGCTTAGCCGAGGCTGACATGGTGGAACAGGCAGAAGAATTTTTCCGTAATTCCGGCGCGTTGGCTGCATTCTGCTACAAGCTTGAACTGGAGGCGGCGCACCGCTCGCGGATGCTTGCGGGATACCAGCTTCTTGATATCCAGGATTTTTCCGGGCAGGGAACGGCTTTAGTCGGCGTGCTTAACGCGCGGATGGAGGAAAAGGGGATTATTGGCGCAAGGCAGTGGCGGGGTTTTTGCGCTCCGACCGTGGTATTGGCCGCACTGCCGCAGTTTGTATATGCAGGGGGGGATACCGTGCGGGGGCAGATGATTCTCTCGCATTACGGCGCGCAGCCGCTTAGAGGGGCAACTCTTCATGTGATGGTCACGGAGGCGGAAAAATCAGCGGGGCGCGGGATGTGTGTGAAATTTGATGAGGAATTCCCGCAAAAGACGCTTGTAAACGGCGTGCACACGGTGGGGGAACTTGCATTTGGATTGCCGAAGGCGGATGGGTTTAAGGAATACTTGCTGACATTATCGCTTTGCTGGCAGGACGGAGGATTAATCAACCAAAATACCTATTCCCTGTATGCTTACCCAAAAAGGAAGCGCTTGCAGGAGTTTGCACAGAATTTACAAAAGGGCGGCGGGAGTTCATTCCTGTTATGTGGGGATGAGAAGGAAAGCCGCAAACCCGAGGAAGAAAACAATCAAGACGGGTTCGATACAAAGAATAATATATTGGGGAAGGTGTCGGTCTATGTAACGGATAATGCAGTGGAGGCGAAAAGGCTTCTTTTGTCGGGCAGCCGCGTGCTTTTCTTTCCTCAAGAAATCAAGGAGAAGGTGCAGGGAACTTTCTGTACGGATTTCTGGTGTTACCCGATGTTTCGTTCCATCTCGGAATCCGTAAACCGCCCGCTGCCTGTCGGGACACTGGGACTTTCTATCCGGGAAGGGCATCCGGCACTGCACGGTTTTGGCAGCCATACTTTCTCCACACCGCAGTGGTATGATATCGTAACACAGAGTGATGCAGCAGTACTGGATCGGACGGCGATTCACCCGATTGTGCAGACCATTGATAATTTCGAGCGCAACCATAAGCTTGGGACAATATTTGAGGCAAAATGCATGGGCGGGAGCCTGCTTGTATGTACGGCACGTTTGCAGCATATCGTGGATAGTGTGGCGGCGCAGAACCTATATGAAAGTCTGGTGGATTATGCAGTTTCAGAAGAATTTGCGCCGAAGGAGGAATTGACCGGGGAAGAGTTTGACAAAATTTTCAAGTAGGAAGTAACAGGGGAACGCTTCAAAGGAAACCCGAAAGGATTTGCGGTTTTGCCGCTCCCTTTCGGGTTTCAGAAAATAAATACCATATTTTTTCGAATCTCCTAATACTTATTTTCAAATATCCGCGTGATCCTCAAATCTTGTAATCCATTCCGTATAGTCGGAAAAACGCCCCGCATCAATATCGGCAAGTAGTGTATCCATTGCGCGCAGCGCGTCGCAGAGAATGTCCGCGGTAATCAGCCCGTCGCGCAGCGCGTCTGCCGCTTCCGCTGCATCTAGGATATGTATGCGTCCCTGCGGGTCAATTACCACATCGATTAAAAGGTCGATAAAGGTAATGCTGTCACCGGAAGAAACCGTGCGGATCATATCACAGTACCAGTGGACGAAATGTCCATCCGGCGAAAAGACCTTGCTGACTTTGATCCCCTTGTCCATAAAATATGCAGAAATGCCGCCGCCGATATCTTTGCGCGGCTTTAAGGATTTCCAGCAGGTGATTATCCGGGTATCGCTCTCGAACAAAATACAATCATCTTTCAGGGCGATGGTTTCAAGCGGGACAAAACGTTTGCGGTAAATTGTTTTTTCAGCCATGGCAACCTCCGTTCTTTTGATTCTTGTGGATGATGTCCGTTTATTGGCATTAGTATAGCATATGCGGAGGAAAAAAACAACAAAAAATCTCAGGGGGAAATAAGATGGCAGAGCAGGAATATTTTAAAAAAGCGCTGGCGGAATTTGCCTTCGATGCGGCAGCAGGAGATGCAATCCGCCATCTGGCTGACCTTGGCATGACGGTTGCGCAGATTGCGGCAAAACTGGATTATCCGGTGAAGGAGGAAAAAATTGGAAAAACAGTCTGGGAACATTTTTTAAAAAGCGGACGGATCCGCAGGGAGGAACCGGGTAACGGCGTTGCAACCGAGGAATATACTTATGTAACAGAGTATAATGCCTATGGCAAAAAAAGTTTCCGTAAGGTTAAGCTTGCGGAGCATGGCGCAGGAAAGATTACATTTTGTGAAAGGGTATTTGATGCGTCCCGCTTTGGGGAGTTTACCGGATACCTGCGGGAAAAATGCAGGGAAAATGGGGAGGAGAAGTCCTATTTCACCTGCGATTTTGCGCGGTGCCGCAGGCAGGAACCCGCAGCCTTTGCGACCCTGATGGAGGTTTTGGGGCAGCGTGAAAGGGAATATATCCTTGGCCTGCCCTTTGAGCAAGTAGTCTACCATCAGCTTGACCGCCGTATGCAGGGGATTGCCACGGCGCTGTGCGGGACGGGGAAGTACCGGGGGGAGTGCTGGTTTTTAGGCAGCGGGGAGAGGGTTGTATTCAATATGGCGGGGAGGGATGCGGTCAGGCAGGGATAGGGGTATGGGAACGGATATATTCGTTTATCTTAAAAACTCCACATCCGATATGGTTTTAGCCTGGCTGCCCAGCCACATTTCAATTCCGCTTCCAAAAACTTCCGCCTCCACAAGATATACCCCATTTTCTTCCCGGAGGACTTGTGCGGTTGGAAGACGGTCAAGAATGGCATCGATATCGTAGCCCGAATAGTGAAACCGGACTTTTTGCAGTTTACCGCCATACATAAACTGGATGCGTTTGCGGAATTCGCCCTCCTCAAAGCGGTCGTTGTAAGGAATATGGAATTTTTCATCCAGAACCGTCAGTTTTTTAATCCGATCCATGCGGTAAATAGTCGGAAAGGAATCATTGATCACATCAAAATTCTCATGTACTTTCTGGTCATCGATAATTGCGGCCAGATAAAAATAAAATTCAGAAAACATAATGGCAAGTGGTTGGAGCCTGCGTTCTTTCAGGGTGTGGTCGCTGACGCGCAGGTATTTTACCTCAATCAGGCTGTGATTGTGGATTGCCTGTCCGATACTCCACATGGTGTTAATAAATTTTGTTTTGTGCCTTGGCTCAATATAATGAAATTTTTCGTTGAGAACCAGCTCCTCCACAAGTTTTCTATTTTCACGCGGCGCGCAGCGGGTAATCAGTTTATCGAGAATACCGGACATTTCTTCTTTTGTAAAAGCGCGGCTATCTAACAGTATTTTGCACAACGCAAGAAGTTCACTGTTGGTTAGGTGCTCTCCATCTCCCTCTGACAAACGATACCCTTTTTCCTTTCGGATATAATCGACAAAAGATCTGGCTGTGCCGTTCTTATCCGCATTGGATACAAGAAAATTGCGGATATCATCAATATCGCGCAGGATGGAACGCTCGTCAACCCCGTATTCGTCTGCCTCTTTTTGTTTTTTGATTGTATCGCCATTGATCAGTTTTGTATAAATTCCAAGCACACGTTCAATTTTTCCGCTCTTCGCGTTTTTGGTTTTTTCATTTTTATTTTTTGTATTTTTGTTTTTTGCGTTTTGCATGGGAACCTCTTTTCTTTATTGTTATAAAATAATAATGCCAATCTATACTAAAAGTGTACAGACAGGATTTTATCACCAGCAATCCCCTTCCCCGCTGATTGCAGCTCCTGCCCCGGTTTTCCCAGCGCAAAATGCAGGAATAGCCGGAATAATTGGTGCTGTTATAAAACAGGCATAAAGGTTTACTTAAATCTTAAAATTCCATCCATTTTTGACATATGTTCGTTGAAATCATTCTCCCACGGCAATTCCAATTTAATCTGGGATGCCATTTCAAAAAGAATCCGGTTTAATTCTTCCGTCGAGGAAGCATCGGAGATTTTTTGCGCCGCAGCAAGGTAGGGTTTGGTTTGCTCACGCAAATTAGTTCCCGCGGATTTTAGTTCTCTTATTGCGTCTGACAGCGCGTCGTTTAGTTCTTCATAAGCAGCAAGTTCCCTCTCACCCATTCCGATGGAAAAGCAAACTTCCTTAAAGACCCGCCAGACAAGGAGAAACCATGCTGGGAGGTTTAGACGCGGAAAAAAGGTCAGAAGATTGCCGCCAAAGCGAAACGCCTCATCCAGGATATCAGCGGTACAAAGCGCGGTATTGCTTACAATCAGCATAATACGCAGGTCATCCTGTTTCTTGTTTGGAATACAGTCCTTAAGCTCCTGACCATATTTAAAATGCCTGCAAAACGCCCAGAAAAACCGGGTGAGCAGATCGGCGAGCAGGATGGGGACAGAAAGAGCCTTGCCAAACTGTATGTCATACCCTTCCTGAAATGCCCGAACTGCGATGGCAGCAAGATCCTGTCTTGCATTACCGACCTGGAATTTATCAAATTTGCATAAGGAGAGCAGTTCGTAAAATGGCAGGATGATCCCCGTCCCCCGCCCATGATTTTCATCTGTTTGTATCCGGTGGTCTAAAGGACTGCCTGCAATATCCGACATCAGATGCCCAAACCAGTTTACCACACCAAAAAAGATCCTATGAACCAGGCTGTCCCCATCAAGCCCTAAGTCCCTTGTCGGAATCACTGCCATTTCCCCTTGTGAGAGGAAGGAGGAGGTGGAGGTCAGTTGGCTCAGTACAGAAAAAAACAGACCGATCGGGCTTGGAGAATGTCCCAGCGAGAGCATATAATGGTTTTTAGTGGGCAGTTTCATCAGGTTATGTATTTCGCTGCCATGAAGTTGATCATAACTGATTTTGTAAGATTTTTCCAAATAATCAATCGCTGAGGAAATATCACCTTTTTGTAAAATATTTGGTTTCCAGCCTGACAGTTCCGCGAATAAAATAACCATTTTATTGGTTATTACCAATTGGTCGGATGCGCTGTCTGAAGTTGTGTGGAGATTGCTGTTTTTTGGAAGGTTCGCTAGGAAAATATCGACAATGCCGCCGACTGCGCCGCATGCGGCTGCTACAAGGTAATCGTAGCGGTCGCAGCGGGTGTGGCAGGTGAGGAGGCGCTTGGCATCAGGTGGAAGAGGAAGAGTTGTCATAGTTTGGCTCCTTTTTAGTGATAAATGGAAAATGTTGTAAATATCGGATTTTTGTTCATATTAAAAATCCAATATTATCATAACACTATAAAAATAAAAATTAAAGATATATTTTTATTTTTGTAAAAAAAGAACCATGTTTGTTGTAAGTCAGACCATAAAAGGGCTGTTTTGCTAAAAGTTTTTTATTTGCAATAATCTGGCTATAGTCCCATCCGTTTCAGGTAATGGGTAGTTAACAGAGTCTATATTTTGCAGGAGATTCCGTGTGTTGGGATAGATATGTTTCGGTTGCTTGAAATAAATCCCCCTTATTTATCGAGTCTTTGTTCAAATTTTACATTTATATCCGTTTTTACGCGATACCAGTCGTCATCGGCGATACCGCTTGCACCATAATAGACATAGATGCCGGTACCGGTTTTTACACGGGAGAGTGGGACTTCAAGGGTTAGCGTTGTGGTTTCTTCTATATCTCTTTCCTGACAGTCATGGATCTTTTTGCCAAGGTAATAGTATTCCATATCTTTTTTCTTCCTCTTTTTTTCTTTTTTGCTGTCATCTTTATTATTTTCGTAGGCGGTATTGTAAACGTAAATTTCCTGTTTACCATCATCCTTTTCCCGGATGCTGCAGGTGACATTGATAATTGCCATATTAAATCCAAGTTTTTCTAACAGCTCAAAATCAATATTTGCAAAAGAAAGTCCATCACAAATATAATCATCTTTAAATCTTTGTTCAAATTGGTCGTAATCATCTTTTATACATACTTCCTGTAGACCAAAATGTTCTTCCATACTGACCGTTGCTGTTTTTAAATCCAAAACTATTTTCGTATTTCCGGAAAAAATACTGGAATCTTGAAATGTAGCCTCATTTAATAAGACTTTTTGGTTAGATGTGATATCGGTGAGAGGAAGTTGGTTATAGTAAACGGAATAAATCAACTTGTTTTCATCAATAATCCGGTTGAGGGGTAAAAATTCACATATATCGGAATCATATGGGATAACGACATTCTGCAAACCATAATTGCTGGCATTCTGCCCATTACAGGTAAAGCTTAAAGTAAAGTATTTGGGTTCATACCACGCATATAATATAACATCGGACACCACCTCTGTACAGACCCGACCATCCTGATCAATATATTTTTCATTCTCTTCAGTTGGCGAATCATAACACCCGATAAAGTCATAGCCAAGTAATTGTATAAATTCGTCTAAATTAACAATATCCCCTTCGGTGATATCCAGTTCCAGTTTTGTACCCTTGGCCAGATTATCATAAATGATTGCATGATAGCGTTTAGTCCGGGGAGAAATTGGTGTTGGCGATGGGGTAGGAGTATGGTTCTTTGCCGGTTTGTCATTTTCTTTTGCTGCGGATGGGCTGGAAGTTACGGAATCCGGGATATCGGTAACTGATTTTGTATTTGTTTCTGTAGTTGCATCAGGTTTATTGCCGCAGGCACATAAAAAGCAGGAGATTAATAAAGCAAATAATGAATATAGTATATTATTTTTTCGAAAATGGTTCATTCTTCATTCCTCCATTTTAAAAACTGAAATTTAAAAATATCTCATTATAGATTTTAAGAAAAATTATTAACAATTTCTTCCAGGTAAAAGTTTTTTACAGGACTACTTTGATAATAATTCCCAGGACAAGGAAAACACCAATGACAATTACAACCGTTCTGACAACAGGATTTTTAAGAATTCCCCTTAAAAAGTGAAGGGGCAAACTTGCGGTTGATATAACAGTGTTTGCAAGCATATTTCCCAGGGACTCAACAGAAAATTTTATGGAGTCACTGATTTGTTTTATCAGGCTTTCTGTATTATCTTTTTCCCGTTTTGTCAGAACTTCCATATCAACCAAAGTGTCGGTTGGTACAGAATATTCTTCTCCTTTATAAGTATATGTTATATTGATGGTGGAAAAATTCTCTACCTTAGTATAGTCGATATCGCAATTACTTTTAGTAAAATTTTCGGCGTAGCGGTAACCGCTTGTATCGCCAAAGTGGACAACCCATTCAAAGCCGGCTTGCTGTGCAGTATATAAAGTATTATAGTTTGCCGATTTTTCATAATCTTTAATATCCGCTTCACTTAGTTTGTATATGGTATTGTATTCGTATGGATGATCATTGCTGTTAATTTCGTTTTTTGCTTCTACATGGATTGTTTCCGGTGTTACGGTTTGTATTTTTTGTTCTGTTTTTGTAAGTTTTGCTTCTTTATAATCGCTTTTGTTTCCTAAGAAAGTATATTGGTTGATGGTATAATCAATGGTGATAAGGGTTATTTTGTCCGGTGTAAAGTAATGGTCTATTTCCCGGTCAAAACAATTGAATGCAAAATAGTAAAAGGAACGCTGGTCGCCATCCTTTCTTTCTATATTGTTCCAATAGTTGTTCCAGGCATCCCTCAGCGAACCCTTTTCATTGTCAAATTGATAAATACTTTCTAAAAGCATTCCGACCAATACAATTTTATTTTCTGATTTTTGTTCGAAGGTAAACTGGTTGTTGGAAGATCCCATTTTGCAGTTGATCAAAGTGGTATATTTAATTTTTTCACCTTCTGGCTTCTTAAATCCAACCTCGGTTATTTGATATTGGCCATCGCTTGTTTGCTCAAAATCGGGAAAGACATATTTCCGATAATTTCCATTTATATCTAATACCCTCATTCCGTTTTCGTATTTTTTTCCGTTTATAATAATGTAATTAACCTGGTAGTCCGTATCTTCGGGCATGGCCCAATATACATACAGGGAAGACTCCAGGCAGATCATGGATATCAAATCGGAACGGTGTATATCCTGTAGGTTTTTATATTTTTTGCGTGACAATTCGATGCCTAAATGATAAAAATCACTTTTGATTGAGGTGGTTTCGTTGATAAGATACAGATCTAATCTATCCTCTGCCTGTGTATTTTCCTCCATCCATGTATTGTTGTCCTGTGTATTTGTACTTTCAGGTGTGTTTTCCAATGTGGATGCATAGGTATTTGCACTGTCAAGAATGTTTAGCAGTAGAAAAAGGATAAAGCATATTGCTAATATTTTTTTGGGTTCCATAAGTTTTTACCTTTCTTTGCTATATTTTAATACCTTTTTTGGTATTGTCTTTTACTGTTACGGAGGTGATTAATTATGATAAAAGTAATTGGTATCTTATTAGATACTGCCCTGATAGTTTGCTGTAGTGCCAGAGCGTTTCTAAAAACTTATTTCTGTGTTCTGTTTTATATTTCATTTAGGAGGCATGGAGGCATGACCTGCTATGTTTTCCCTATTCGTTATTAATTTTATGGAAGTGTGGCACATACCTGCCACGGCAGCGGCCAAAATCGAAGCCTTAATCTTTCATGAGGTGTTGCATGCAGCCTACAGAAAGTAGTTTTCAGATATGTAATAGTACTACAGTGAACGATCAGAACAATAATTTAAGAAAAATTAGATGATTGTCCAAGAGCAATTTATATTTATACTTTATTTTTACTGATTGTTTTAAGATGTTCGCTGTAGTACTAGAGTATATTTCGCGCGACGGATGGATTAAGCCTGGTTAATCCGCAATCTTTGTTTTTTAATTTTTCAGGCAGCTTTCTTTCGGGTAAGACTCTTTGAATAGATAGGAGGTATCATATTCGGGAAAGAAGATACGGTTTATATATCTCACTTCCTCTAAATCAAAGGTTTTTCTTCTGGAAAGTTTGTCTTTTAAAATATTTTTGGGAATCCCCAAGCCCGCTGCTAATTGTTTGGCGGAAATATGTTTGTTTTTCATCTCGGTACCTAGATTTTTGTATTTTATAAATTTCATATTAGCCATTTTTGTCTATGCAGCTAAAACTGCTTACTCCTTTCTTGATTTTGTGTTGTGAATATGTATTTATTTAATATTTTTTAAGAAACTAATGGTGGCATTCAAATATATAAATAAGTTTTGCTTACTTCTATATTTGAAATAATGCATTGCGATAATAT
>CAMWUU010000022.1 GCA_947177515.1 uncultured Lachnospiraceae bacterium | reverse complement strand
GCGGTGGAAGGCCTTTAAAAGTTTTACAGACTGCGCACTTTGCGAAGTTGCGTTCTTGATAAATTGTGCCTCATCAATAAAGATTGTGTCAAACTGGATTTTCTGGTAGGCGGCAACATCCCTGCGCAAAAGCGGGTAGGACGTGATAATAACATCCCAGTGGCTCTTCCTGCCAATCATGGACTGGCGGTCAGCAGGAGCACCGTTACATACAGTTACGCGCACCTTCCCGGAAAATTTTTCAAACTCATCCTGCCAGTTGTAAACTAAGGAAGATGGACAGATTACCATATATTTCCCACCATGACCGCGAAGCTGTGAAGTAATGTAGGAAATAGCCTGCAAGGTTTTACCAAGACCCATATCATCCGCAAGGATCCCGCCAAGACCATCCTGTGCCAGCGCCTTCATCCACTCAAAACCGGTTACCTGGTATGGCCGCATCTGCGCCGTGATTTCCGCCGGAAGTTTAAATTCCCTCTTTTCACGGTTTAAAATCCGCTTTACAAGCCGTTCAAAATTTTCGTTCTTTTCAACCACAAAATCCGCTCCCTGCAGCACATCCTCCAAAAAGAACGCGCTGCTTGTATCAAGCTTTAACGGTTGTCCATTCAGTTGTTTTGAGGTGATGTTCAGATTTTCCAATATGTCGGACAGGCTCTTAAGGTCTTCCCCTTCCAGGCTTAAAAAACTCCCGTCTTTCAGGCGATAATATTTCTTTTTAAGCTGGAACGACCGGAAAATATTGTGCAGTTCCTCCTGGGAAATACCCTCGTGGGAAAGATCCATCTCAAGCAGGTCAATATCCTTGCTGACCCTTAGCCCGATATGGAATTTCCCGCTGCCCCGTATGGTAAGCTTTTTAAAATCATTGGAATAATAGAGGCTGCAGCGCTCGGATAACGCCCCTAGATTCCCTTGCAGGAAAGAGAATATCCCCCCCTCATCCTTTAAGATATAGAAGCTGGAATGGGGTTCGAACCCCATACCCTCCAACAGGCGCATAATCTCCTTCTCTTTCTCCGGCTGCCTCACAACGATGTAACCGGGCACATGTGGTTCGTTAAAACAGTTAAATTCATGCTCCCCGTAACGGAAGCGCAGCTCCGCTTTAATAGCATCATTGTAGATATCAAAGTATATGCCGGGTTCAAGGTCATAATGCAGGTAGCGCTCCTTTAATTCTTCCGGCACTTCAATCATAATTGTTGAATGTAATCTGGGCAAAACTTCCTCAAGGAAACGCTGTTTGTTATCCCCGCGGAAAATGAGCGCATTTTTTTCTTTGCCAAGGTTGTTGTAAAAAGGGACATAATTGCGCAAGAACCTGCGATCCGGCTCATAGAGCACGCCTCGATAGAACAAAATCTCGCCGCTCTCGGTCAGTGGTATAATCGGCTCCTTAATTTCATAATCGAGGGAAATCGCATCCTCCGAAACATCCAGATCATATTTGATTTCCGGGTTTCCCCGGACAAAACTGGTATTCTCATAAACCTGCCCATACAGCTCTAAGGTAAAACGGTTGCCCTCTAGCACATGCAATAGCTGCAGGAGCATCCGCTTTGATAAGGAAAGCTGCTGCTTAAAAAAAAGTTTCGAGGCATTGGGATGATCCGTAATATTCTGGATCTCCGCAACATTTAACAGGAAATCAAGCAGCCGCACCGATTCCCGGTCAAACTCACTTTCTGTCGCTAAATACTGGAATTCCTTGCCTAAGGCAATATTTGCCCCCTCGGCATAATCCATCAGGAATTTTTTTAGCAGTTGGACTTTGTAATACCTCCCGCCCCCTGCCATAAGTGACATAACCGCCCGTCCATCCGACCCGCGCAGCATGGAACGCAGGGTGATCGTTGGATGGATATGGAATATATTCCTGGTAATCTGCACTTCCGACTGGTTTGCAAAATAGTCAAGTATCTGGTAAACCCGCTGTTCATCCGGATTCTGGGGCGCTTCCATTGTAGATTTTTCCTGGTATTTTAACAGGAATAACAGCGCTGCCACCACATGTTTGCACGCCCCCTTTTCCCTGACATGGGACGGGCAATTACAGCTATATTCAAAAGAGCCATCCTCGTTTTCCGCAACCGTGACACTGTAGCTGTAATTTCCCCTTACAGTCATCCGGTACTGGTGGCTTGTCTTTGAATATGCCACGTTTGAAACCCGTCCAGACTTATAATATTGCAGCCCACGGGAATAAACGGTATCATCGGTCGCCAGGTTCCGGATACCGGTACGGGATAGTACTAACATGCTTTTTTGACCTCCTTTAGAACCTTATTCTTACATTGTACCATATATTAAATGATTTGTGTATCCAATTTTTAGATTTTTTGTTTTTTTTTTGCATACAGTATAATTTGATCTTTTCCCATTCTTTGATTTCCACAAAAGAACCATTAAAAAAAGGATGCAGCCCCCGCAGCATCAGCCGAAAGTTGCATCCTGAAACATCACAGCGCACCGCCATTCCATCTTGATATAACAAAACGCAGGCAATACCAGAAATCAATTTTGGGCACTTCCTCCAAGGTACGGATAAAACAGGAAGCATATTCCTCCCCATCAATAAGATATGTAACCGATCCGACCACCTCGCCTTCCCCGACGGGAGCGGTTAACTGCGTCCTGTAAGAAACTTCAATACAGGGCTGTTCCCACTCCGCCAACAAAAGCGGCTTTGGAAGTAATCCCTCCGACGCTGCCGCAACAGAGTCAGCCACACCCCCCGTTACCGGGATAGTAATCTTTTCATTTTCAGGGTCAAATTCCCCGCTTAAAACCTCCTCCCCGTTTACAAAAAACTCTGCGCGCTCAAGAAATGAGGTACGCCGAAAGTGATTTAACCCATACTCCATCAGCTTTTTCGTATCACTCCATTTATAGTTCTTATTCGGCGGCCACCCACAGGCAAGCATAGTAGCAATCAGGGTATGCTCCCCCCTTTTTAACGCCCCGACAAAACAATACCCCGCCTTCCCGGTAAATCCTGTTTTTACACCGATTGCGCCATCCATCATATAGAGAAAACGGTTTTTATTTGTAACGGTAAAGGATCGGTTGGTGGTCAGTTCATTGAACTGATAGCTCGATGTGTTGGTGATCTTTATAAATTCTGGGTTCTTGATGGCGTAGGAAGCGATTTTCGATAATTCTACTGCTGTAGTATGATGGTTATCTGCATCCAGTCCATTCGGCGTTTCAAAACAGGTATCCACAAGCCCCATCGCTGCTGCCTTCGCGTTCATTAAAGCGCAGAATCCCTCCACACTCCCGCCGACATGCTCGGCAAGTGCTACTGCCACATCATTATGACTCTCAAGCATCAGGGAGTAAACCAGGTCGCCAAGACGGTATTGCTCCCCGGAACGGATATTAAGCTGCACATCCGGCTGTGCCGCCGCGTTTTTTGAAACAGTCACAACATCATCCATTGACGCATGCTCCAATATCACAATAAGGGTCATGATTTTTGTCGTGCTTGCCATCGGCAGCGGTTCATTCCCATGTTTCTCAAAAAGCACGCGGTCATTCTCCCCGTCAAGCAGGCAGGAGGCATAGGAATAAAGCCCCTGTGGCTGGATTTTTTCCGGCTCCTTTACATTATTTTCTTCTTCCCCCGCATCCGTTACACAAAGGAGCCATCCGCCGGATAAGGTTAATTTTCCTTCGGCTTTTACAATGCAGGGATCTTTTAAAATGAGCGGCCAAAGCGCGCAAAAAAGGCACAGACCAAGCAGTTTCTTTTTTTGTAGCTGTCCCATATTCCCTCACTTTATCGTTTTGCCATCAGTCCAGAATATGAATGGAATGCTTTGTCTATGCCTTCCTTTTATGATTTTTTATGTTTTTTCCAGTTCTTACACGCCTAGATTTCTTCCCGGTTCTCCATTGGGCGTGAAACATATACGGTCAGGTTGCCATTTCGGCAGCGCACTGCATCAATAAATTCTTTCTGGTTTACCCCCTTGATAAATTCCGCCAGGTAGGTCAGTTCAAACATGCTGCCCATATTGGTTGTCTTTACCCTCTCAAGCGAAACATTTTTTAAATATTCTGCAAATAAATCATCAAATACATCCGTATAGTCCAGACTTTCTGGGATGGTAATCCGGATCTCACGTGCATCCTGCCGCCCCTCGCCAAATTTTGAATGGTCGAGTATAAAAAGCAGCAGACAGAATACTATGGTGACAAACAATGCAAAGGTAAGATATCCCATCGCATTGGTCAGCCCAATTGCCATCGCAAGGAAAATCGTACTGATTTCCTTGGCGTTTGCAGGCTGGGAACGGAACCTGACTAGGCTGAATGCACCAGCAATGGCCACACCGGTACCAATGCTGCCATTAACCATCATAATAACGATCTGCACCACCGCCGGCAATATTACAAGTGTAATAGCAAAACTTTTAGTATATTTTCCTTTTGACATATAAGTAACAGCAAGCAAAAGCCCGAATACTACCGAACACAATGTCAAAACCACAACGTTTTGGATTGTCATCCCTTCTGCTGCATTCATTATACTGGTAAACATTGTTTGTCCCTCCCTTTCCCTGCTAGATCCTCCCATCCAGGAAAACCTATATTTTCCTGGAATCCCGCTACCCTCCCAGGGGTGTTTAGGGCAAATTCCAGTCCATCAAAACATCCTGTTCCACAACCGACTTGCGCATTGTCCGTATCGCCGCCTGAAAAAACGCGGCTCAATTCTTTTTTGTAAATCACCCCATATTTTGAGAAGGATACCGGATAAACATTCAAATCCCCCAGCACCTTTACTAGCCACATCGGATAGGCACCCGCCGCCTTAATTTCAAGCAACTGGTACTCCTGCAAAAACAGCTCCTGCGCTTCATCCCCAAATCCTAAGCTCAGATGGTCCCTGCGGCTGCGGATATGGGAGTCAAATGTCATACGGAATTCCCGATCCTCCTTCCCATACCACGCCGTCCGGTCATATGCAATATAAATCTTCGGTTCCGTCCGGTGAAAAGAGATAAAATAGTCGATCTCCCGGAAAATCTGCGTTTCCACCCAGCGATCCGAACCGGGGCAGTTCCCCACATTTGGCCGGATGCCCCCAAAAAGATAGGACTCCGCTTCCGTAAGACGCAGGGCGACCCTCCGCTTATAGACAACATCCCTGTACTTTTTCTTTAGTTCAAGATAGACCACATCATCCTCTGCTGGGATGCCATAACTGCGCAGACGCATTTTTTCCTTGTACACAGGCTTTTCGTTAGACCGGCGCACCAGCTCGTTATCCGCAGTATCATAATAGACATTGCATATTTTTGACAGCCCATACTGATCGATGGCCATATGCGGTTCAATTGCCGTAAGCAGACTTTCATACTGCTTTTGCGTCAGCATATACTTCTTCTCAACCCTCTGAAATATGTAACCGTTCCCTGCCATATATCTTCTCCGCTTCCGGGTTCCTGCATATTTGCGCAACCCTCTTTTTGATATAGCCAGTATACTGAAAGGTTGTGTATAAATTGTGTAAGAAAGTTGTAAGGTTTGTGTAAGATATGCCAAACAGGAGCCTGTCCCCTGCTGCTAGTACTATAGAACCCATCCCTACGGTTCCAGATTCAGCGTAAGCTGTATTTCCTCCTCCGCCTCCATCTTAAAATCCTCCAGTTTGTCCTGGTTAATCACAGGCAGGTCTTCCAGGGATGTAATGCCGAAACTTCGCAGAAAATCCTCGGTTGTCCCAAACAGGATCGGCCTGCCGGGCGCGTCCATGCGCCCCACCTCACAGGCCAGATTATACTCGATCAGTTTGTTGACCGCATGGTCGCTCTTTACCCCACGGATGGACTCGATTTCCTGCTTCGTGATCGGCTGCTTGTACGCAATGATGGAGAGCGTTTCTAATAATATATCGGTAAGGACATGTTTCTTTGGGACATGTGCTATCTTTATCAGGTGTTCGTACATGGAAGCCTTAGTACACATCTGGAATGCACCCTCCAGTTCTATAATCTGGATGCCGCGCCCATCCTCCTCATAGCGTTCCATCATGTTGCGCACCACCCGGCGCACGGTATCAACATCCTGTGAAAGTGCGGCAGCAATCCTTGAAACCTCCACCGCTTCCCCCATCGTAAAGAGGATCGCTTCTACCGCCGCCTCCAGTTCCCTTATCTCCATAAAATCCCCTTTCACACCGGCAGACCTGCTGTATTGTATCTTTTCATACTTCCAGTGGCACGACATCCTCCGCCAGGTAATCGATCTCAATATCCTCAAATAACTGCTTCTGGCTGATTGCAACACGTCCCATCTTCATCAGTTCCAGGATTCCAAGGAATGTGACAATCACTTCCATCCGATCCGCAGCACCTAAAAGCAGCCCGCGGAAGCTGAAATGCCGGTTCCTAATTCCATACTGCTGAATCTGCAATATCTTATCCGAGAGGTTGACTTCCTCCCTCTCGATCCGCCCGAAATGGCTGCGGATCGGGTCAATCTTATCGCTTTGACGTTTTATAACGGACTCAAAAACCGCATGCAGCTTTGATAGCGTCAGACCATCCAGCAGATCTGCGGCATGGATTTCCTCCCTGTAATCCGCTATCTCCTCCGGCAGGGTTCTCCCCTTAAAAAGAAGCATTGCAGCATCCATCTGACGGTCTTTAAGTTCCTGGGATATGTATTTGTACATCTTATATTCAAGCAGCCTCTCTATCAGTTCCTGTCTTGGATCGGTTACTTCGCCGTCCTCCTTTACTTCCCGCGGCAAAAGCATTTCCGATTTGATCCGCAGCAGGGTCGCCGCCATTACAAGAAATTCGCTCATAATATCCAGATTTTTCCTTTCCATCTGCCGTATATATTCCATATACTGCTCCGTAATCTGTACAATCGGGATATCATATATATTTATTTTATTTTTGTCAATCAAATGCAGGAGTAGATCGAGCGGTCCCTCGAATGCCTCCAGTTTCACTGGTATTCCCATATCAAATCCATTCCGTATCCCTTATTTTAGTCCCCTACCAATATACTAATTTTTCATCCCGTTGTCAAGGCGTTTCTGTTTTGCACCTTCCCTTCCTCATCGGGAAAAGTACTGCTTCCATACCGAAAATAACGCATCCGAATACTTTGCTTTTGCCACGGCATCCACCGTCAAGAGCTGGATACTGCCGATTTCCTTTCCCCCATAGGAAAAAACCACACTACCGGCAGGTATCCCCGCTTCAACCGGTGCCATTAGTTCTTCCTCATAGGTATAGGTAAGTTCAATGGCATCTTTCTTGACATCCTTGCTGCAAAGTTTTGAAAATACTCCTTCCGGTTTGAGCGCAACCTCCTTTTTTACACCTGCTTTGACCGGCACGCTCCCAACTGCTGCCCCCGCAAAATCATAAGTAAAAAGCTGATAGTTGGCAAAGCCGTAGTTTAATAATTCTGCTGCCTCCTTAAACCGCGTCTTTGTATCCGGCGCTGCCATCACAACCGCGATCAGGTTCATGTCATCGCGCCTTGCAGTTGCTGAAAGACAGTACTTAGCAAGCCCTGTCGAACCTGTTTTCAGTCCGGTAATCCCCTGGTAGGTCTTGATCAGTTTGTTTGTGTTAGTCAGTCCAAACTCCGTCTGCCCCCTTGAGGTTGTATGTACAAAGGTATCCATCCACACCGTCGAATAATTACTGATCTGCGGATGTTTCATAATCAGTTCGCGCGACATTTTCGCCACGTCAAGCGCACAGGAATAGTGTCCGTCCGTATCTAAGCCATAGCAATTAACAAAATGGGTATTTTCCATACCGAGTTCTGCTGCCCTCTCGTTCATCTTAGCAACAAATGCTTCCTCCGAACCTGCAAGAAATTCTGCCATCGCAACACTCGCATCATTTGCACTCGCGATACTAATGCATTTGATCATGGTTTCAACTGGCTGTTTCTCATATGGCTCAAGATAAACCTGTGAGCCGCCCATCGAAGCCGCATGTTCACTTACCCCCACTTCGTCGGTAAGGCTTATTTTTCCACTTTCAATCGCCTCAAAAATCAAAAGCAGGGTCATGATCTTGGTGATGCTCGCCGGGCGCAACTGCTTGGTTGCGTCCTTCTCACAGAGTATTTCCCCGGTAGAACCTTCCATCAGCACATATGCCTCACTGGTTAATGTCGGCTCCTCTGCTGCGGTGTTTAGCATGGGGAATAACCCGGTCAGTAACATCAGGATGCAAAGAAAGGCAATTCCCTGCCTCATCCCTTTTTTTGCCACACCATACCAGTTAGAACCATGGAACCCTCCCCTTTTTTCTTTTGCTACATGTGTACTTACCCTATGTTTCATATCACCACGCGCCTAAATTATATCTTGCCATATTGTACGGGGAAACTTTGGAATTTATGCCTTATACCTATTTATTAACATATTTTTTTATTTTTTACCATATAAGATATTAAAAACGGAGTTCCCATACCAATGTACCAGAACCCCCATTCTTTCAGGAAATCATCCCGCAGGCACCCGCTGAAAAAATATCTCTTTATCGCATTTAGCCTGATTCTTCTCTCCCGCTACCGCCCCTTAGTCTACTTTACCGGATGGCATTTCCCCCATACCCCGCATTTTACCAAAAGCTATATACTGCTTACCCCCGGGGAAACCTGCGTTTTAGATGTGGGCGGTTTTCCTTCCACCATAAGCTTAAAAAGTTCCGTCCCGCTTGTGGCCACCGTTACACAAGGCGGCACCGTGCGCGCCCTTAAATGCGGGAAAACGGTAATTACCGCGACCCTTGGCAGAAAGGGCGGAAAGAAAATACGCTGCCTGATCCAGGTGACCGAATTAAACCAAACAAACCTGATACTTTGCGTAAATGAAACCAAGCGCCTTTATCTTAAGGGATTCTTTTTTAGTTTTAACGTAAAATATAAAAGCGGTGACCGTTCCATTGCCAAAGTGTCAAGAACCGGAAAAGTCACCGCCATCCGCAGGGGAAAAACCACCATCACCGCAACATTAAAAGGAAAAGAATTTCGATGCAGGGTGGAGGTTGTGGAATAGGATTTTCAAATTAATTCCCCCATCACTATATTTTTCACCTTACGTACCAGGGTCGCCGCCCTTCCCATTCCAATCTGCTGTGTACCAAACAAGAGTGTGATGCCATAGTCCGGCTCATTGGAAAAAAACATTCCAAGCCATCCGTCCCAGCCATACTCCCCCCGCCCGCTAAATAATGTGGTACGTCTTCCATCCCTGCGTACACGCATCAGGTTGCCGTAGGTATAGCCGTCAAGCCACGGCCATCCTTCCCTCAGGTACGCATCCTGCCCCGCCTCCAATCCGCCGTGTGTAAGATAATGCACCGCAAAACCCGGCAAAATACGTTTTCCACACCTTCTGCCTCCCAAAAGCAGCATCTGTGCAAAATTTGCGTAGTCATCCAGCGTACTGCACAGGCCTGCACCGCCGGACTGAAACGCGGGAAGTACATCCCTGCCATAGCGCAGACCCAGATGATTGGTAGGACATTCCACCAGCCCTTCCCCGCTATAATCATAGACCTTTGCAAGGCGCTCCTGCTTTTGCTTTGGCACATAAAAATCCGTATCATTCATTCCAAGCGGCAAAAAGAAGTTTTCTATCAGAAAATCCCGGAACGACATCCCCGATACCTCTTCCACAAGTGCCCCCAGGATATCGGCCGATGCCCCGTAGCGAAACTGTGTGCCCGGCTCAAAGGCTAATGCAGCATCAGCCATTTTTACAGCAAATTCCCTAGTTGTCATGGGCCGCTCCCCATATAGCCGCTCCCCCAGTTCATCAAAGACCGCCCCACTCTGCCTGCCGGCCATGGAATCATCCGGGTAGGTGATCCCCGAAGTCATATTCATCAGGTCGCGCACCTTAATCGGTGTTTTTACCGGTACACATTCCCCATCCCGGCAAACTCTGGCATTATAAAACTCCGGAAGGTATTCCCCAAGATCACCGCTAAGATCAATCCTCCCCTGTGATACCAAAAGCATTACTGCTGCCGCGGTGATCGGCTTTGTCATCGAATAAAGTCGGAAAATAGTATCCCTTGTCAGGGGGACTTTATTCTCTATATCCCGGAACCCACATTCACAATAAGCCTGTTCCTCCCCATTTTTTTGTACAAGCACATTGGCTCCTGAAATATCCCCATTTTCCACTGCACGGGAAAGCACCTCATAAATTTTTTCCTGCATATTCCACCTCCATGCCGCAATCCTATTCTAGTTCTCTTTGTTATCCTTCCATGCCGCAAATATCAAATTATTATATAGGGGTCGTCCTTCCCCCAGGCCTGGTAAATCAATTCCAGGGAACGGATTACCTCCTCTTTTGGGCGCACAGGGTATTCCTCATGACTTAACACAAAGTATTTTACGTCAAGTTCTTTTAGCATCCGGATCATTTCCTTAAGCTTCTGCGCGTTATAGACAGTTTTTACCGTATAACCCCCTTTTTCTTCTGGGAACCGTTTACCTGCCGCATATAGCCCATCCCCACAGAAAGCATATTCCTTTCCGCAGCAAAGCGCCACGCATCCCTTTGCATGGCTTGATGGAAGCAGTATAAGACGGATGGGGATATCCGGTTCAAGGAGGGTTTCCCCTAGGACTTGCCTTCCCACCCCCACATGTTTTATCGTTTCTTTTCCTGCATAAAGTTCCTGAAACGTAATCTTTGCCAGATTATCCGTATGGTCAGCATGAAAATGGGACAACACAACAATCTTTTCTTTTTTTATTCCCTCAATCCGTTCCCTCGCCGCCGCACAGCTCCCCACATCATAAATAAATATAGTTCTGTCTGTTTCCATAAAAAACACATCTGCGGAAAGCGGTCCGCTTGTCGCTGGCAAATAGACAATCCAGTCGTTAAGATATTTCAATCCATCCCGCCACATAGATAACTCCCCCACTTACAAAACTGCCAATCCTTTCGCAAACACGCCCTATTTTCATAGGTCGGAAGCATCTACCACCGGTATCCCCCGCTGCCGCAGCGCCTTTGCTAACATCCCCTCACCAGGGATCAGCCGTCCGGAAAAACTGCCGTCATAAATCTGCTTTGCACCACAGGAAGGACTGCGTGGCTGTAAAATGGCCATAGCAATTTCCTGCCCCCGTATCTTTTCAAGCACTTTTTCCACCCCAGCCCGAAAATATGCATCTACATTCCTACCATTCTTGTTGACGGCAACTCCGTCCATCAACTCCACGCAGGGGCGCGGTATGGGCAATCCACCCATCACTTCCGGGCAGACCGCAATAACTTCCTTATCCTTTAGAAAGGACAGCACCTGGCTGCTGTAATTATTTCCACCATTGTATTTACAGTTCTCCCCCAGAAGACAGGCACTGACAATCACTTTTTTCTTTTCCATTTTCCCTCCCATTCCTCCGCGCATAAGACATTCCCTATTGAAAAATCATCTATTTTGTTTCCTGTTCCACGCTGGCTTTCCCCACTGTAAACCGGGGAAGCAATATATATAAGAGTATTCCTACAGCCACAATCCCCACCGAAATAATCTGCGAGGTAGACATCCATCCAATACTTCCACGATAATCATTGCGCCAGAATTCCACAATAAAACGACCGATCCCATACAGCATCAAATACGCGGATGCAACGCGCCCGTCCCGTGGATTTTTGGATGCATAGAACAGCAAAATCCCACAGATAACAAAATCGCCCGCCGAGGAAATCAACTGGGTTGGTACAAGCTTTACATTGTTTGGGGCAAACTTGGAATTATGGAATGTAATTCCGTACCACGCATCGGTTTGCCTGCCATAACAGCAGCCCGCAAAAAAGCAGCCGAGCCTCCCCAGTCCCTGCGCCAGCGCCACCGCCGGCATAACGAGGTCAAAATATTTAAGGAAACTTACCTTTTTTTTGCGGCAATACCAAAAACCTGCCAGAACCCCGCCGATAATCCCGCCGTAACCTACATAACCATTCTTAACATCCCACAGGATCGAGGGATCCTTCAGGATGGATGGAAATTCTACAATATAATACAGCAGCCGGGTGCCAATCAGCCCGCCGACTATAGCACAGCAGAGGATCCCCCAGAGGATATCTTCACTAAGCCCCCGCCTGCGTCCGCGGTACACACACAGATAGTAAGCACTTAAAAAACCCAGCGCGATCATCAGGCCGTACATATGGATGGTGACCGGTCCAATCGGAATATCATTGAACATAGTTTTTTCCTTTCTACTCTATACTTTTTAGCGATTCCACCATATCAATCTTCTTAAGCTTAAAATGCATCATCATACCAACCAGAACTGCAAACAGCACGGTCAAAAGCCCGCTGTAGAGAAAGCTTATCGGCTTAATGATATGGCCGAACATCACCATGTCCACCTCGCAGGTTGTAATCACATAACCGTGCAGAAGCTTCCCGCCCGCCATGCCAAGCAGGATGCCGATCAGTGTCATAAGCACATTTTCCCGGTACACATAGCCGCTGACTTCCCCGTCATAAAAACCGAGTACTTTTAAGGTTGCCAGTTCCCTCCTGCGCTCCGTAATATTAATATTGCTTAAATTGTACAGGACAATGAACGCCAGCATCCCCGCACAGATAATAAGCACATAGACAATGATATTCAGGCTCTTTAACATATCATCAATCTGTTTTTGCAGAGTGCTTGTAACCGTAACTGAAGTCACAATATTATTCTGCTTTAAAATATTTGCGGCAACTGCTTCTTCCGCAGCCGTTCCCTTCTCCTGAAAAACAAGGAAACATTCGTTGTATTCCGGCATCCCCCCAAATATCTTTTCATAGGCAGCCTGCGTCATAAATACATAGTGAAAAATATAATTTTCCGCCACTGCCCCAATTTTTACAGGATAAAAAGAGGCTTCATCCGGCTTTAACTGCACAGTATCCCCCGATTTCACATGCAAAAGCTTTGCCAGCTTTTCGGTAAGGATAATCTCCTCGTCATTTATTTTCCATACCTCCCCCGAATTGCGGTCGCGGAAACAGAAAAACCGATCAAATGCATCCGCATCCGGCAGCACAACAAGACTGATGCTTTTGCCCACATCTTTCCCCACAATATCCATTGTTGTTTCATAGACCCGGGAAGCGTCAGCAATCGTCCCATCCTGTTTAAGCTTTGCAAACAGTTCTTCTCTTTCTTCTTCCCCAGCCGAAGCCGAAATAGTAACGCAGCCATCGTAGAGCCACAGTTCCCCATACTGGATGTGTGCCATAACACCGATGGAATCCTTTAAGCCAAAACCGACCAAAAGCAGTGCCATACAGCCACCAATACCAATCACTGTCATAAAAAAGCGCTTCTTGTAACGGAACATATTGCGCAGCGATGCCTTTCTCGTAAAACTTAGATGTTTCCAGATAAACCCGATACGCTCCAGCAAAATCCGCCGCCCCTCCTTCGGTGCTACCGGGCGCATCAGCGCTGCGGGCTGTTCCTTAAATGAGCGCATGCAGGCGGCAAGGGTCGCAGCTAAGGTACAGAATACCGCGATCAAAATCGCCATCACCGAATAGTACACATGAATCGGCATTACAACCTCCGGCAGACACGGATACATCAGCTTGTAAGTTGTAATTACAATGTATGGGAATATTTTCCCGCCGAGGAAGACCCCAGCCAGACTTCCAAGAAGTGTCGCATACAGGGCATATTTTATATATTTTTCTGCAACGGTACGGCGGCTGTAACCGAGCGCCTTTAATGTCCCGATCTGTGTGCGCCCTTCATCCACCATGCGCGTCATGGTGGTCAGACTGACAAGCGCCGAAACCAGAAAAAAAATCACCGGAAAAACCTTGCTAACCGCATTCATGCGGTCGGCATCCTGTTCAAAACCCACATACGATTCAATGGTATTGCGGTCAAGAAGATACCACTCGGTCAGTTCCATCGCATCCACTTTCGCGCGGTTTTCCTCAATTTCTTCGTATGCATCCGCAATCTTCGCACGGTTTTCCTCTAAGGTGGCATAATAATCTTCCTTCGCCTTTGTTAGTTCCTGCTCCGATTCCTTTAATTTGCGCTCTGAAGCATCAAGTTCTTCCTTTGCCGTATCCAGCGCCGAGAAAGCCTCTTCTTTCCTTATGGTCAGTTCTTCTTCCTGTTTTCTTAGTTCTGCTTCGCGGTCATTAAGCTCCTTTTTCGCGGCAGCCACCTGTTCCTCCGATTCAAGGATTTGTTCCTCGGAAATCCCCATAACCTCAAGAATCTGTTTGATATCCTCCGGTCCCTGGCTGATCTCCTTTAGCTGTTCAACATAAGCATCATATTCCGCGCGTGCGGCGACTACAGCCGCCTCCTCCTTTTCAAACTGCGCAAAAGCCTCAGAAAGCATCTGCTTCGCCTGCTCGATCTGCTCCTCATATGCAAAAAAACTTCCAGGCAAAGCTTCTTTTTGTTCCTGAAACTCCTTTTTTCCCTCCTCAAGTTTCAGGTAGCCATCCGCAATTTCTTTCTCGGCATCGATCAGTTCCTTCTCGCCGTCAAAGAGTGCCTGCTCGTTTTCCTGCACCTTTTTTTTTGCATCGTCAAGCTCCTCATAAGCCTTGCCCTGCACCTCATCAAAACGCGCCTTAGCACGCAGACCAGCAACCTCTTTTATGGCATCTTTTCTTTCTTCCACCAACGTATCATATTCCGCACTGTAGGACTGCAGTTCACCCGTCCCCTGAAATACAATGCATAGTTCGGAATAATAATCCATAGCAAAACTTTCCGGCGGCAATACCAGATAACCTGCAATCTTCCCGTTCCCAATCGTCCCGGATCCGCGCGCGGAAGACATATACCGCCCTGTTGTAACTGCACCAACCACCGTTACAGTATCCACATGCAGCGTTTCAGAAAGTTCCGCACTTGTCCCGGTATGGAATGTGACCGTATCGCCAATCGAAAACCCGTAGAGTTCCATAAATCTCTGATCCATGGCACACTCCGTCCGCTCTTCTGGCATCCTTCCTTCAAGCACCATATAGGTATTGACTGCTTCCGTGTCCGAATACAGCCGCACCGCTACATCCGCGTCCCCGTGCCTAACTAGCATGTCCGCCGAAAAAACGCCCTCTGCAACGAGCACGCCCTCCACTTCCCTAACTGCTTTTTCATCCGCGCTGCCCATACCATATACCGATACGGCACGGACATCCATCATATTGGTTTTGTCATAAAATGAGTCTGCCGAGAGCAGCATGTCCGTCTTGCAGGCACGCAGCCCCGCAAACATGGCTGCGCCAAGCGCCGAGAGCAGCAGGATCGAAACAAAGCGCTGCAGCGAACCGCGTATCTCCCTGTGAAATTCCTTCCGCAAAGCATTTTTCATATCCAACCATCCTTATCTTCCTCATTGTCCCCAGGCTACCACTCGATACCCATCACATCCACTGGCTTATCATTTTTTTGTACCTCGCCCACCTTGCCGTTCTTAATGCGGATCACAGTATCCGCCATTGGCGCAATTGCTGAATTATGGGTGATTACAATAACTGTCATCCCCCTTTCCCGGCAGGTATCCTGCAATAGTTTTAAAATCTGCTTGCCCGTATTGTAATCAAGTGCCCCTGTCGGCTCATCGCACAATAAAAGTTTCGGATTTTTGGCAAGTGCCCTTGCAATGGAAACACGCTGCTGCTCCCCGCCGGAAAGCTGTGCGGGAAAATTGCCCATGCGTTTTGAAAGCCCCACCTCCGAAAGAACATCCTCTGCTGAAAGTGGGTTTTTACAGATCTGCAAAGCCAGTTCCACATTCTCCTTCGCTGTTAAATTCTGCACCAGGTTATAGAACTGGAATACAAAACCGATATCATTGCGGCGGTAGGTTGTCAGTTGTTTTTCATTATATTTGCTGATATCCTGCCCATCCACCACCACGGCTCCCCCGTCGCAGACATCCATCCCGCCCAAAATGTTCAGTACTGTTGTCTTCCCCGCACCGGAAGGCCCCGCCACTACAACAAACTCCCCCTTCTCCACCGAAAAACTGATCCCATCCGAAGCATGGATCACCACATCACCCATCTGGTAGGTCTTCCTTACATCCTTTAACTCCACAAAAGCCATCCTAAACCTCTTTTCTATATCCTGCCTGCTTCCTGTCCTTGCCCATCACTATGAATCACCGCAAGCACATGCTCCGTCTTTTCCAGCGGTTCCTCCCCTATTTCCACAGCGCCAAGCATCCGCTTGTGTGCTTCCTCCACCCCAAAAGGACGGTTTGTATGGAGGGTGGCAAGCACATCTCCCGCCGCCACATAATCGCCGGACTTTACATGCATACATATCCCGGCAGATAGATCAACAATACTCTCCTTGGTCTGCCTGCCCGCACCAAGTAAAAGCGATACCATCCCAATCTCCTCCGTCTGCATCCGACGTACATAGCCTTCCCTTACCGCCCTGACTTCCACTTCCATTTCCGCACGGGTAAACTTCCCCGTGTCTTTCGCATAGCTGTCATCACCGCCCTGCGCCCGGATAAATTCACAAAATTTTTCAAACGCGGAGCCATCCGCCACCGCGCCCTGTGCTAAGGTATAAGCTTCCTTAAAACTTTCTGCCCTGCCCGCGCCGGTAAGCATCTTTGCAGCTAAGGTGAAAGAGGCATCCATCAAATCCTTTGAGCCTTCCCCCTGCAATGCCTTTATGGCTTCTTTCACCTCAAGGATATTACCAACATTATACCCGAGTGGCTGGCTCATATCCGTCACAACCGCACAGGTTTTCCTCCCCGCCCCATTTCCAATTTCTACCATCGTTTTTGCAAGCAGGATGGCATCCTCCTGCGTTTTCATAAATGCACCGCTGCCCGCCTTGACATCCAAGACAATGACATCCGCACCCGCAGCAAGTTTCTTGCTCATAATACTGCTGGCAATTAACGGGATACTGTCCACCGTGGCCGTCACATCGCGCAGGGCGTAAATCTTCTTATCTGCTGGGGCAAGGTTGGCGGTCTGCGCCATCACGGCAAATTTCACCCGGTTGACCTGGGAGAAAAAATCCTGTTCGGATAGTTCCGTTACAAAACCCGGAAAACTCTCAAGCTTATCGATTGTTCCGCCGGTATGCCCAAGTCCCCTGCCGGACATTTTCGCTACTGGGACACCGAGTGCCGCAACGATCGGTCCAACAATCAGCGTCGTCTTATCCCCGACCCCGCCGGTGCTGTGATTATCTGCGTTGTTTCCCGCAATCGGCGAAAGATCAAGCATATCACCGCTTTTTGCCATTGCCATGGTAAGGGCAAGGGTTTCTTCTTTTGTCATCCCTTTTAAGCAAACCGCCATCAAAAATGCGGACATCTGATAATCCGGGATGGTTCCATCTGTAAAACCATTTATAATATACTCAATTTCATCCCTGTTAAGTTCCCTGCCCATTTTTTTTGCCAAAATACAATCATACATTCTCATATTTATCCCCCCTGCCCGCGGAAACGGGCATACCAACCAGCTTTTTTAAGTGCTTTTTTCAAACGGGATGCCTCCTGCTTATCACAGGCTCCCCCGCGATACTGCTTCC
>CAMWUU010000021.1 GCA_947177515.1 uncultured Lachnospiraceae bacterium | reverse complement strand
GTATAGACCGGAATTTGCGCCTCCCCGTCCACCACCGGCAGACTAAGTGGTAAAACCATGCCCGGATGATAAATTACCGCGCGCACAAAGCTTGCCTTTCCCCCAAAATCTGGTTCTTTCCCCTGCGGGTTAGGGGAAGATTCTTCCTCCCCCTTCCCCGGCGCAGCAGGAACCACGGTACAGGTAAGTTGCCGCGTAAAGGCTACTTTCGGCAAAGCCAAAAGTTCCTCGCCCGCCACCTGTTTTTTGTAAACTTCATTATAGATTACGGCAAGATAAGGGTTTAACGCCCCACATCCCAACTGCTCTGCTGCGAACGCCTCGATGCTGCGCTGGTATTTTGGATAAATCTGGGCATGTTCCTTGCGGCTTTTGATCAAGTTCGCATAAAGCATTGCCTTTTTGCGGTTATCCAGCTTACAGCCATGGGAAAAATACTGGAAGATAAAGGGATGTATCGGTTCCGTTTCCTCTTCGCTGCGGCAATACATATAGTATTCTTCAATCCCCGTCAGCTTTATCTGGCGTTTTACAGCACGCAAAAACCACGGGTAGTCACACTGCCGGCTGCGCCCATTTTGGATTAACAGGGTACAGACAGCCAAAAGTAATTCATCATCCTGCCGGTTTTGGTAAGCTTTTCCCATTACCTGGTAAAAAAGTGGGGAAAAAACCTTTTCCCTTGCAGCCAGATACGCAACCCTGCGCGTTAGCTCCCCATCCACACAGCCGCAGGAAAATGCAAGTTTGAGCACATGCAGTTCATATTCCGAAAGGGACAGCAAAAGCGAGGCATCAACGCGCAAAAGGCGCACCGCCTCGGCAAGTGGCAGCACATGGTATCCATATTCCGCACAAAACTCCCGGATTGCCTCAAAGCGCGCCCTCCGGTCGCGGTACTCCTCATCCAGCAGCAAAAGATGACAAAAAAGTCCCGCATCCCCCGGGTGCTCCCTGCAAAGAACCCGTATCTTTGCGGCGGCATCCTCCACTGTTATCCACTTGTTTTTCTGCCCCCACTGTTTCTGTGTGGCAAGCAAATAATAATAAAAACCTAACTGTCGCCCATCCCCGGCAAGCGCCTCCTCCTTAACAAGAGCCAGTGCATCCTTCGCCGCGCCATCCCTTCCGGCAAGCTGCCAGAAATAAATCCGCGCAAGCCGTACTGCATACTCCCCCCCAGTTTCCCCCACTGCACCCTGCAAAATTTCAAGTCCCCGCTCAAGCTGCTCCGCACAGTGTTTTGCATTGCCCTGCGCACAATAAAAAGAGAGGAAGGTGCGCATTAGCCCGCACAGGGCTTTTTTCGCCGCCTGCCTCTGCCGGTGCTGTTCCGTCTTCCGATGCGGTACCACACAGATAAGGCTTGCACTAAGTTCCTGTCTTCCCGTGCTTACCCTAAGAAAAGCCTCCCTTCGTCCTGGCGGCGCACCCGCCGCGCCCACCACAAACTCTATCGCAAAGGTTCCATCTACAAAGTCCGCTCCGTCAAAATGTGTCGCCGCAAGCTTAATAAAAGGCGAATCACAGGATATCGTACCCTCCACATAACCCCAGCCACTTTTGCATAGGACAAGACTATCTTTAAAATCATATCCGCCCGCCTCATAATTAAGTTCTGTCCGGTCAAAATGCAGGCTGACCGCTGTTTTTTTTCCTGTCGCAACCAGGAATTCCTCCATCGCCTGCCCACGCCTTTCTGTTTCTGCAAGCACCCGGTGTAACAGCTCGTACTGCCTGTCATGGTAGAAGATTGCCTTTTCAAATCCCCGGTCAAAAAACAATCTCTCCGCCGCTTCCCAATTCGTTTTAGCAAGGCTTGCAAACTGGAAAAGATCCTTGATCTCCTCCCCGTCCGCTGTAAGTGCCGGATAATCAACCTGCACTTCATATGGCAGTATCTCCTCGCCGGCATCCGTCACAAATACCAGTTTTCCCGAAAGATGATCCCCCGCCTTCCCATACTCGGCATGGAAAACATAGGGGATCCTCGCCTCCACACCAACAAACTGCTCCTTTTCAAGAACCAGAAGCAGATTGTCCGTGTAGCATACCCCCTTCATCCTGCGACCCGCACTATTTGAAAGCAGGATCGTCCCGCTGTGCGCGCTGCCCTCCTGCGTCTTAATCAGAAGCTTCTTTGGCTCGATACATAGCCTCGGCATCTGATATTCAAATTTTTCCCTCGCTAGTTGCTCGATCTTCTCCTTCAAACGACACACTCCCCGGCTATATTTTCAGGTTTTCTCCAGTATAACGTAATTTCTGCTCAAAATCAAGCCGTTTTTGTCAGCTTTATCCCCCATTTTTCCTGGTTATACCACAAAATTATCCATATCCTCCCAACGGCCAAGTTTCGACAAAAAAAAATTAAAACATACAGATTCATTTTTTCATCTTTACATTATGCCCTTTTCGTGTTATTATAATATAAATAGGTAAGTGTGCCACTTTTGGCATCAGATAACAGGAGGTTGCCATGATTCAGGCGTATAATCATTTTTTAACTGAATATTCCTCGAATTTTTCGGCGCGCACACGTTCCGTCCATAAGCCGAATGAATTGAGAGCGGTTTACAGTCGGATCCAGAGTATGAACCGGCATTCCGCTTACTATAAAATTGACCTAACGAGGGAAAAACAACTTTTCACCCTTTCCTTAAAGGATGCTTCGCTTGCCCTTGCCGATACCTTAGTGGAACTCGGGAAGGCTTTCGAGCGCCCGACAGTGATTAATTCTGCCCATTCCTCCGATGCGGAAACGGTATCCGCATCCTTAAAGGACGTGGAGCACGCTTCTTTTTTCGAACCGTTTTCTATCCGCGTTAAATCACTTGCAAAACCGCAGGTCAACACTGGGCACCCGGTTCCTTCCGACGCGGAAGGTCCCATGCCGTCACCATACCGTTTCCGCATCCAGGTCGGGGAGGACAGCTATGAATTCTCCTACAATGTCAGCACAGTTTCAACCAACCGCGACCTGATGCACAAGCTTGCAAACTTTATCAACCGCTCCAACATCCACATCCTTGCAAAGGTAGAAGAGGACACAGCGAACCAGACTTCCCGCATCGTGCTCTCCTCTGAGGATACCGGCCTTGCAGAGGGCGATTCCGTCGCATTTACTATTATGGATTCCCCTGTGGCAGATGGAGCTTCACCTGTCGGCCTGGTTGATTATTTTGGTTTGGATCATATTTCACAAAAACCAACCAACGCGAAGTTTTTTGTGGATGGCAGGGAGCAGACAACCCCCCACAATCAGTTTGTGATTAACCAAAATATTTCCCTGACCTTAAAAAAAGCTTCGAAAAAAGAAGTAAAGATCAGTCCCGAAACTGCCGGGGAGCAGGCAATTGGCGAACTGGGGGACTTTTTAAAAAGCTATAACGCGCTTCTTACGCTGACGCGCACCGGGCTGACTAGAAACCGGCGCTCCGCACGCCTGCAAAATGACCTAACCCACATTCTTTCCACTGACCTTGAAGAACTGAACCGCTGCGGTATCCGGCGCAATGAGGATTTTACGCTCTCCATCGATCCTGAAATAATAAAAAAGCCCGGGACAATGGAACATCTAAAAGCGCTTTTCGAGGAACCGGACGGGCTGTTTGCAAAACTGTCCCACAAGATGTCGGACATTGCACTCAATCCAATGGATTATGTGGATAAGGTGGTGGTCACCTACCCAAATACGGCAAGACAGGGTTTTACAAACCCTTACCTAACGTCAATCTACAGCGGTATGATATTCAATTCCTATTGCTGATGCCGGTATATAACAGCATGTTTCCCACGGAATTTCCACGGAAAGGCGGTATTTAATGAAAAAAAAGCATTTCAAACAGATCGGCAACCAAATCGGTTTCATGGCAGCAGTTTTTCTGCTGCCATCCTTATTTTACACCCTCCTTATGCCGGGACTGACCACAAACGGCAGCACAAAGCTCCCCCTTATGGCTGAACCTGACCAGGCATCCCCTGCGACTACTGACATCATCCTATTATTCCATCCAGAAGCGGATATTTTGCGGCAAAAGGAACTTCTTTCGGTTTTGCCAAAAGACTGCCTTATCTGGCATGAAAATGGGGCTGCCCTCGTTCGCGTTGCAGAGGATACCGCACCACACTGGCTTTCCTATCTGCAAACAGATGACGCAGTTGCTGCCGCCGATTACGACGGACCTGTCAGTGCGCTTGGCATCTCCCAGGATGCCTATTCCGACGCACAGTGGGGGCTGAACAATACTGGCTCCTACAGCTACATAGCCGATATGAATACATCGACTGTCCTTAGCACCATGGATGTTGATATGAATATCCCTGAAGCCTGGGTCGTTTATTCGAGTATGCTTTCCTCCCCTCGCGAAGTTGTGGTTGCAGTTATTGATACTGGCATTGATATTAACCACCCCGACCTTGCCCCAAATATCTGGGTCAACCCGGGCGAAATCCCGGGGGACGGCATTGACAATGACAATAATGGTTTTATCGATGACATATCGGGCTGGGATTTCTACAATGGGGACAACACGGTCTGCCACTATGACACGGATGGTATCCACACTCTCACTTCGGACAACGACGACCATGGAACCCATGTTGCGGGCATTATTGCCGCGGTAAAGGATAATACCATCGGCATTGCCGGGGTTGCTTCCTGCGCCAATATAAAGATTATGCCGCTGAAAATCCATGGCGGTACAAAAGGCTCCGGCACAATCGCAAACGCCGTGCGTGCCATCCGCTATGCAACCGCAATGGATGCGGATATCTGCAATATAAGCTGGGGAACGGAGAAGGCAAACACTGCCCTGGAAGAAGCCATCCGTCAGTCTGACATGCTCTTTGTCTGCGCTGCGGGCAATTCCGGCACAAATAATAACAGCGCCCCAGTCTACCCGGCCAATTACGGATTTGACAATGTTCTCTCCATCACATTTATTGACGCGAGCGGAAATATGTCAAAAAAATCCAATTACGGCACCCAGACGGTCGATTTTGGGGCACCGGGCATCCATATTTACAGCACCTGCGTTGGTGGATATATTTCTCTTTCCGGCTCCTCCATGGCCGCCCCGCATGTATCAGGTGTCGCTGCACTGCTCTATTCCTTCGGCGATAACCTCTACCCTGCGAATATCAAAGAGATTATCACAGAAACTTTAAAACCGATTGCCTCACTGGAGGGCAAGGTGAAACATGCAGGGATTCCGGATGCCTGCGCAGCACTGCTTTCCGCCGCCTCACTCAAACATGACTATACCGCCCCCGTTCTCTCCTTTACACCCGGTTTTTCAGGGAACCGGCTGACCCTTACCGTTTCCGCAAAGGATCTGGGAGGTTCCGGTATCCGCACAATCTGTTACGCTTATGGCATCCGGGAACTTAGTTCCTTCCGCCGCGGCACAACGGACACCACCATCGCCCCCGGCGATACTATCTCGCTCGCAAAGGCGGGGGATTACACTTTTTATGTAAGTGACTACGCTGGCAATGAACGCGCCATTATCTACCATCTTGCTGACGATGTGGCTGCGCCGAAAATCCTCCCGGATTATGATATTTCTTACGACCGCAAAACTTTTACTGTCACAGCCAGTATTTCCGATATACAAAGTGGCGTAAAAACAGTAAAATGCGCCGCAGGGGAGCAGGATGCGGAATATTTCCGCTCCGGCAGCCACGGTACGGCGCTCACGCTGGTGGATGGACAATGTGTTTTCTCGGTTGGCGGGGAAGGCATTTACACCATCTACGCCTCCGACCACCGTGGCAACAAGACCGTTAAGACAATAGATGTCCGCACGGTTCCTGCCACCTCGCTGGAATTAAATGTTTCAAAGAAAACAATGACTGTCGGGGAGTCCTTCCTGCTTATCCCGACCTTAAAACCCCTTGCCACGACGGACAAGATCAAATACAGCAGTTCCAAACCCTCCGTCTGCAAGGTAAATGCCTCCGGTAAACTTACCGCCGTTTCTTCCGGCAAGGCAACCATCACCGCAAAAAGTTCCGGAGGCATCAAAAAGAAATGCGTTGTAACCGTAAAGGCAGCAAAATAGCCTACAGTTCCTCAACCAGTTTCTCCATTTCATCCAGATAACCTTCAAAGACCTTAAGCGCCTGCTCAACCGGCCTTGGAGTGCTCATATCTACCCCGGCAATCTTAAGGAGCGAAATCGGGTCGGTGGAGCAGCCCCCGCTTAGGAACTTAATATAGTCCTTTACCGCGCTCTCCCCTTCGGCAAGAATCTTCGCCGAAAGGGCGGTCGCTGCGGAATAACCGGTTGCATACTGATACACATAGAAATTATAATAAAAATGTGGGATACGTGACCATTCCAGGTCAATCTGCGGATCAACCACCATATCCTTGCCAAAATACAATGCCACAAGGTCATGGTATTTCCTGCTAAGCACCTCTGCTGTTAGCACCTCACCTTGCTCCGCCATCTCGTTTATCATCATCTCAAACTCTGCGAACATAGCCTGACGGTAAAGAGTGCTCTTAAACTCCTCCAGCGCATGGTTAATCAGGTATGCGCGTTGTTTTTTATCGGTTGTCTTCTCAAGAAGGTAATGCATCAAAAGTGCCTCATTGCAGGTGGATGCCACCTCAGCCACAAAAATCCGGTAATTCGAATATAAAACTGGCTGCCTGTGGTTTGAGTACCAAGAGTGAAGCGCGTGTCCCATCTCATGTGCCAGTGTAAACACACTGTCAAGCGTACCGGAATAATTCAAAAGCACATACGGATGCACCATCGCCCCTGCGGAATAAGCACCACTGCGTTTCCCTGCATTTTCGTACACATCAATCCAGCGCTTTTCAAATCCCTCTTTCAGCAGGGCGCGGTACTCCTCCCCCATCGGCGCAAGTGCCTCATAAACAATCTTTTTCGCCTCATCAAACGGGATCTCCATATCGATGCCGCTTACAATTGGGGTATAGACATCGTACATATGCAGTTCATCCACACCCAAAAGCTTCTTTCTAAGGGCGACATAACGGTACATCTTATCCATATTGGCGTGTACGGACTCAATCAGGTTTTTATACACAGTAATCGGAACCTCGTTATGGAACAACGCGCGCTCCATCGTCGAACCATAATGGAATTGCTGCGCATAAAACATCTGCTTCTTGACCTGGCCATAAATCAGGCTCGCAAAAGTATTCTTAAACTGGTTATAGACCGAGTACACGGCTTCAAATGCCGACTTCCTTACTTCCCGGTTCTTACTCTCCATCAAACGGGTATAATTCCCATGCGTAATCCGAACCTCCTTGCCCTCACCATCCAAAATCACAGGGAATACAAGATCCGCGTCGTTTAACACCGAAAACGTTTCCGCTGCCACATTAAATGCCTCGGATGCCGCAGCAACCAGCTCTTCCTCCCTCTGTGAAAGCGTGTGGGGCTTCATGCGCAGAATATTATCGATATAGCGCCTATATTCCTCTAATTGCGGTTTCTGCCTGTAAAACTCCTTATAAGTTTCCTCCGGGATTTCCACTAACTCAGGCTCCGCAAACGCGTAGGCCGTACCAAGTTTTGTATAAAACGACATCATTCTCGAACGCATGGCCTGATATATCGGTTCCGCCGTATCTTCATCATGTTTGCGCGACGCATAACTTGAAAGGGAATCCAGCATAAGCGACTGCCGTTCCTGCTCTTTCAGATAGGAATACAAAACCTCTGCCGAATCTGCGAGATGCCCGCGAAATTGATCCGCAGCCGCAATCATTTCCTGCGCCTTTTCAAAATCCGCCTCCCACAACGCGTCACTTGCATACAGATCCTCCGTTGCCCATGTCGTTTCCTTTGCAGCCTCGCTGCGCTTTTTTAACTCCTCTGCCATCTTCCTTACCTCCAAAATTTTCTGTACTCAGCGAACCTTCACAAATTCGCCAAACTCATCCAGATAATATACATGCTTTGCATCTTCCGTAAAATAAATATTCCCCGCCAGAGCACCCTGATAAAATACATTCAGGCAATAAGATTCCTCGCCGTCAACAACGGTTTTCCAGTTGTCCAACGCCAGGCTGCACTCATCAAGAGCCGCCGGAAGCCCCAGGGAAGCATAGGGGATCTGTTCTAAAAGCTCCGCAGCCGCGTCCGCTGTCATCCCTTCATCCTGTATCCCCCCCTGCTGCGCATGTTCCGGCAAACCGTCAAATTCCCGGATGGTGCCGTTTTCATAATAGTAAACATCACCATTTTCCCTGTGGACAAGTACATCATAATCCTGTGCCTTTCTATCAAAAGAAACATCATAGCGGTAATATTCTTCACCGGCCTGCGAAAAATGGGAATCAGAAAGAGTAAAACGGTAGCCGGCTTCCCAAAAAATACCGGCAAGAATATCGTTCGCCTCCTCTGCATCAATCCCCCCGGCGACTGGTGCCTGGGTGGTATCCGATTCAGGCTGCCTGGTCGGTTCCACCTCTTTTGTCGGCTCCGGCGTATCGCTCGGCTCCGGCAACGCCGTCGGCTGTGGTGTCGGCTCTTTTACAGGCTCGTCCGTTATGGACGGCTCCGCTGGAATATCCGTAGCGGATGGTTCTGGGGTAGCAGGATCTAACGGTTCAATCGAAGGGGTTCCACCCGGTGTTAAACTTCCGGGCATCTGCGTCCCACCCGGCTGTACCTGCCCTGTTGGCGGTACATTTGCTGGCTCGTCTGGATCCTTCTTAAAATAAAGGATCGCAAGTACAATAATCGTCAACGCCAATAAAACAAGGAAAATATTCATCATCCGGTCTGAATTGCTCCTGCCGTTCTTCTTTTTTCCTGTATTCCTGCCCCCTGTTCCACGGCTGCCTGTTCCCGGCCGGTTTCCCGCGCCATAACTGCCAGTATCCCGGCTGTTAGCAGCCCGGTTTCCTGTGACCTGCCTGTCCACGCCATAGCCGCCACTTCCCGTACTGCCACTTCTTGTCCGGTTCGCGCATCTTCCCCCGTTCTTCTCGCCCACATTCCCTGTGCCATTCTCCGTTGCCATAAAAATCCCTGCCTTTCTCCTACTGCCCAAATCCCTGCCAAATAATCTCTTACAAGGCAAGGAGTCCCGGCAGTATCCCCATAAACTCCTGATATGTCCCACCTTCCACGGTATAAGTACTTTCCACCCCGTCCATCGGTGCAGCAAGTCCTTTGTCAGAAACAAATAATACTGAATCCATTCCGAAAAGCCCCGCACCATAAATATCACTGCTGCGGTCATTCCCAATCATCAGCGCCTCCCCGGGCTTCACACCAAACTGCCTTGTCAGCTCCCCAAAAAAGATCGGATCCGGCTTGCGGCAGCCATAATCTGAGGAGAGCAAGATACCGTCAAACATCGTGTCCAAACCTACCACTTCCAAGTCGTACCGTGTATACTCCCGCTGTGCATTAGAGAGCAGGTATATTCCACGCCCCGCCTCCCTTAACCGTTCAAAAAGCTCCTTCACACCGGGATAGCGCTTAAGCCTGACGGTGGAAACCTTCCGGTAATACCTCGCCGCCTGTAACGCATAATCCGCCGCGTTAGGAACTCCTTTTGCCTTAAAAAGCTCCACGTAGATTTTTTGCACATCCATTTCCGGGAAACGGATTTTCTCCCCCGTTGGCGCATAAATGCTGCCCTGACGGTTTTTTAGCTGCTCCTTCCTGCGCCTGCTAAAACTTTCCCCGAATTCCTCCGGTGAGTACGCCGCCCCATGTTCCGTAAAAAACGCTGCAATCGCTTGATCCGCTTCACCGGAATCCTCGTCCGTAAACACATCCACGAGCGTACCATAAAAATCAAATACAAAATTCCTATATTTCACTTTCCACCTCCTCCTTTTTCCTGTTTTTCCAAAACACGTTTCTATTTTACTTGTTATTAGGGATTTTTGCAAGCCCGAATTACAGAACCACTGGTATTACCCATCCCCTCCTTTAAACTTAAAACCAATATACAAGGCTTTTTCATCCCCGGCATAAAAAAACGGATATGCCCTTATCCACTGCATATCCGCCATTTCTATCAAAAAATTTCTACCCCACCAAAAATTGCTGTTGCCTTAATATATACGGTTGGCCATTCCGGAACCTCTGCCCGCTTCACACTGTTTTCCGAAGCGCCAAATAGTGCCGTTGAAGTAAGCTTGACATTCACATCGTCCGGAAGGTAAATTTCAATACCACCAAAAACCGCCGTCGCGGTGATTGTGACATCCTCCACAATAATGGAACCGCGCAAATCTAAGTCAACTCCACCAAAAACCGCTGTCGTATTTGCACCAAAGAACTCTTCGCCCGGCAAACTGGTTTCATTCCCCGAAAAAAATGCGTTATAACTGCCTCCCCTCCTGTTTCCATTCCTTGTGCCATCCGGAGCCACCCGGTTAAAATGTACACCGTTCCCGATCACATACAACCCATAGAGAATCAGCAGAAGCGGCAATAAAAGCTTGACTGCCCAGTCAAAGCGGAAAAGATGCCATTGCGAGAGCAGGAGCATAATACCCAGGATTAACCCAGCACCCCATCCGGTACGAAGTCCATAGCGCCTGACATTGCCCGCACATGGTACAATAATGAATAATGTCCACCAACCCTTAAAAAACAGGCTGATACTCCACCAGTTCATTACATTTCCCGCAATAACAATCCCCGCAACAATTAATAAGATTCCCATCAGATTTCCCGCATTCCCCGATGCCTTTCCATTCCTATTCATCTTCCTACCTCCGTTCCTGTGCGCCCCGCACGCTGAAATTTATTTAAGCCGCCCCCGTTATTGATACAGCTCTTTTTGCTATGCCCACAGTATAGCACGCAAAACATATAAAAACTTTAGAGAAAGATTAGAAAGCTATTAGAAATCTGCACACAAAAAAACCGCAGGAATCTTACAATCCCTGCGGGGTTTTATATCCATTTCCAGCTCAAACCATTCATTAAACCAGTTTCGCTTTTGCTGTTTCAACAAGCGATGCAAAACCTGCTGCATCGTTGATCGCCATCTCAGAAAGCATCTTGCGGTTAATGGTAATATCAGCAAGCTTTAAGCCATACATAAACTTGCTGTAAGAAATACCGTTCATCCTGCAGGCCGCATTAATCCTGGCAATCCAAAGCTGTCTGAACTCCCTCTTCCTCTGCTTGCGTCCCGCGAAGGAGGATGTTAACGCCCTCATAACAGACTGCTTTGCCACACGGTACTGCTTGCTTCTTGCACCGCGGTAGCCTTTGGCCAGTTTCAAAATCTTATTATGCTTTTTTCTAGCATTTAATCCGCCTTTTACTCTTGCCATTTCTTATTTCCCTCCTTACGCCGCATTACAGATACGGTAAAATTTTCTTCATATTCTTAATATTTGTTGAATCAGTCATCGCTGCCTTGCGCAGGTTCCTCTTTCTCTTCTGGGATTTCTTCGTTAAGATATGCTGTTTGCCTGCTTTAAATCTCTTTAATTTCCCAGTAGCGGTTTTTGAAAAACGCTTCGCTGCTGCTTTGCTTGTCTTTAACTTCGGCATGATAATTCCTCCTTAATTTGTACGGACCTTCGCCCTTTTATTTAACACATCCTGACGCTGTCAAAATGTCATTAACTTAACCAACGCGAAAATAATATCCATTCTTATGAATTATGAGCGCTTCTCACTCAGGAACACGACCATGCTCCTGCCCTCCACCTTCGCCGGCTTATCTAGGACTGCGATATCAGAAAGCTTCGCCACAAAATCATCCAAAATCTGCCTGCTTGAATTCATATGCGCCATCTCGCGTCCGCGGAACCTTAAAGAAATCTTCACCTTATCGCCTTTTGTAATAAATTTCCGCGCCTGGTTCGCCTTCGTGTTCAGGTCGTTGTCGTCAATATTCGGGGAAAGACGAATCTCTTTCACCTCGGTCGTCTTCTGCTTTTTCCTTGCTTCCTTTTCTTTGCGCAGCATCTCATACTTATACTTGCCGTAATCGATGATCTTGCACACCGGCGGCTTCGCGGTTGGTGCAATCTTCACCAAATCAAGCTCCGCCTCCTGCGCCAGCTTAAACGCATCCCTCGCTGACATAATGCCCAACTGCTCCCCGTTTTCTCCGATCAGGCGGATTTCCCGGTCCCTGATCTGCTCATTAATCATTAACTCGCTAATAGTCTTGCACCTCCAGGATTCCCTTCTACATTTGGCTGCTGCCATCAGGCCGCAACCCCCAACACACCGCGGACAAAACTACAGGCTCCCCGCCGTTACCTGCCACACGGGATAATTCCTTAAACATCTTGCACCCCTGGCATAAAAAAAGCGGACCGGCAAATGCCCATCCACCAAAAGTCTATATCAAGCCGGTTTTCCCACATAAAAAACCAGCCATGAACCTGACTATAAACCCTTTTGCACACTTGCGGAGGGTGAGAGTGGATGCCCTACTTCTTGTTCACAGCTTTTTTAGCATAACACAACCATTTTCAGATGTCAAGTATTTTTTAAAGAAATCATTTTCCTATACAAATCTGCTATCAAAATAACTTCTCACAAACCACCACTTTTGCCTACCTTAACCCACCGTCTAAAACCAGTGGGATTGCGGTAGTCTTATTTCAAAAATATCCTTATTCTCCAATTCATTTTCCCCACTTGTCATCCGCACGCATAATCAGGTACTACTTTTCTCTATATAACCTTCTGCCTGCTTCGTAAACATTTCATAATACCTGCCTTTTTTCTGCATCAACACTTCATGTGTCCCTTTCTCCACAATCCTACCATCCTCCAAAAACAGAATACAATCCGCATCTTTCACCGCAGAAAGTCTGTGCGAAATAAAAAGTACAGTACGCCCCTGTGTTTCCTTTAGCAAAAACTGGTTTAACTGATATTCCCTCAGCGGGTCAAGTGAGGCAGATGGTTCATCCAAGATTAATAAACCAAACTCTTTGATAAATACCCGCGCAACTGCCACCATCTGGCTCTCCCCGCCAGAAAGTTCCAAGCCTTCCCTGCTAAACTCTCTTGTTAATTCCGAATCAAGGCATCCATTATTTTTGCTTAACATTTTTTCTATTCCAATCTGTTCCATCAGCCAGCCAATCCTGTCATCCCCCACTTTTGAATCATAAATACGTATATTATCCCGCAAGCTCATTGCATAAATCATACTGTCCTGAAAAGCAACAGCAATTTTTTCACGAAGCTGTGCCAGCCTACAGTCCGCAATTGGAATCCCGTTTATTCGTATTTCACCTTTATCCACATCATATAAGCGCAGTAAAAGCTTTGAAATGGTGGTTTTTCCTCCCCCGTTTTCTCCCACTAGAGCCACCCGGGATCCTGCCTTAATCTGAAAACTTACTCCGCGAAGAACCTCTGCTTCCTGATTCCCATAGTGGAAACTAACATTATCAAATTCGATCCAAAAAGGCTTATCCCCAACCTCTTTCCCCTGAAACTTGTCTTCTTCAATTACAGAAGTCATACCAAAAAATTTACGGATTTTTTCTGTATACAAATCCAAGTTCTGCATTTGATTAACAAATTGCAAGAAATTTTCCATATTGTTTTTTAATGTTTCGGAGGCATAAAACAAGGCCGTAAATGTACCAAGCGACATTTCCTTTTCCAAAACACAATATACCAGATAAACCAGGATACCCATCTTCATAACTACCGTAGTTAGAATACTACCGCTTCCAAACAGGGCAATCTTTCCTCTGTACTTCTTTAAAACTCCAACCATTTCACCCGAACTCTGCCCATACTGTTCCATAAATACATTCCCAATATTGGTCGCCTTCAATCCCAGGCTATGCTCTTTTCGATAAAACACATTCTGTATGTAATTTAATCGTCTTTGAAATGGCTGAATCGCACAACTTTTCTGATATATTTTCTTGTTTGTTCTCCAATTAAAAATTGCACAAAACAAAACTGTAACCAATACAAAAAGGATGGTTACCACATCCATGGCGGCCATCACAGCGGACACGGCCATTATCGTACCTGCCACGAATAAAAACCGCCAAATCAATTGTACTGCGGAAAAGGTCTGTTGATAAAATCGTCCCAACGTCCAAGTATAGTTATCATAAAACTCCGGATCATCAAAATACTTGTAATCTGTTTTCAGGACTTTTTCATAGATATCCTGGTTAACACGATTTGCAATCTTGACATTTACTGTTTCACCAAAATATACTTCAATTGCCTGCTCCAATAAAGATGTCAACAAATAAACGGACAAAAACAGAATAATCCGGGTAACTACCTCCCCAAATCTCTCCCCCCTCCCAATAGCGTCCATTACATCCCTTAACAGAACAATATCAATATAAGCACGGAACGGCGGCATAAGGCAGCTTAACACAACTACCCAAAACCATTTTTTCCCATATTTTAAATATATTTTTAGAAAATATGTTATATTAGAAAATGTTTTCTTCATCTGATGCTTTCCTCTCTGTGAACTCCCCATTGTCTAAAGCCAATGGGTTTTCCTGCTTCTACGACCTCGTAACCTACTATCTCCACAGGCGTTAATTCGGGCTGAACCATCCCTAATTGTATTTTATTATCTTAAGCTATTTGTCGTAATCCTTCTGCTAAAATATTCTTTATTTGTGGGTTATCCAATCCCCAAGTATCCAACTGATTAAAATCGATCAATGTATAAACACCTGTGCGCTCTATAATATCTTTAGTATTATTATAACCACTACATAAATTATTTATATACTTCTTTAAAGATCTGTTTAAACTCTGCTCAACATTTTGTCTTTCTTCTATTTTTACGTTATAATCCCCTCTATACTTTATACCTTTATCACATATTCACTTTAAGGACATGTCAATAAACTATATTTCACCATCAATATTCTCTATAGCCCTCACACTTCACCATGTTATATCTTATCAAAAAATAAAACTATACTTTAGAACAGAATTTATTTTATATATACATAACATATATATCCTTTATTATTCAGTAATATCCTAACAATAGCTTCAACTGTTTTCTTCTTATACAATATAACAATCCTCTTTTCATTACAAGCAGGAAAATCAGTGAACTTTCATTTACAAATAATTCCAATTTTTGTTCACCTTTTTCCCCCTCCCTATTCCTTCTTCCTGGCGCTATGATTTAAAAGCCCGGAAATATTAACGAAGATATTCCAGAGGGAGCGATCCGTAAAGTTTACGAAATTACGATAAAACACTTTAATTTAGCAAGAATCCGGGATTCTTATGACTGCGTTTCCTTTTATAACAGTTCTAATGAAACAGATATCCATGAAATTATCGTCATCTGCGTAAAGAAGATTGTCCTCCTGATATGAAGCCAAGTGGCCTTCACGGTTATCTTGGCAGCCATGCATACCAGGACATGATGTATTACTATTGGGACATTTACGAATGGATTGCAAATACACCCCAACGAATGACAAATGATGGAAGGATTGGTTTCTACCTTAATTTGAACTCATACATCGATGACATCAACACTTCCGAAAGCATTAAGAAGTTGTGGAAAGAACTGCATGAGAGAAAATAAAAAACGCCGTCAGTCACTTTGATACTGGCGGCATCTTTCGTAGTAAAAAACATATTGTTGGATAATCCCTGCATTTCGCCCGAAAAGGTCAAACGGTAAATTCTCCTCCACTTTTTCGGATACACCTAAAACGTCCTAGCTCCAGCACAAGTTGATGCGACCCTATACACCAAGGCACAACGGAAAAGTGGAAGGCAGCCACAGGAAGGACATCTTGCACGCATCTTATTCATATCTCTTAAAACTAAAATTATAACTCGTATCATTTTGCACTTACTCTAATTACCTCAACATAGTTAAAAAATTAAACTTTTCTTATTCTTCGTTATTATCTCTATAAAATTTCGCCTGCTTATCAAACATCTCGGTATATAATCCTTTCTTTGTATATAATTCCCTATGTGTTCCGTACTCCACAACATGTCCATCCTCAAAAACGGCGACTTGATCTGCCAACTGCACCGCTGATAAACGATGAGTAATCAACACAGTACATTTTCCAGTAATAATCCTGTTAAACCGCATATAAATATCATATTCCGTAATTGGATCAATCGCAGCAGTTGGTTCATCCAAAACAAAAATATCCCCTCCACGGTAACAAGCCCTAGCGATTGCAATCCTCTGCTCCTCCCCTCCAGAAGGATCCACTCCCTCTGAATCAAACCATTTTTCAAGCGGAGTTTCATATTTTTTTGGTAAATGAGAAATCATCGTATCAAGGCCACTTTCCTTACATATATCATCCAGTTTGTTTTCGTCATAATTATCTGTCAGGGCAATATTCATCCCCAGATTCATATAGTAACTGACAAAATCCTGAAAAACTGGGGCAAAAAGTTGCTGATACGCCTTTTTATCATATTCATTGATATCCACCCCATCCAATAGAATATTCCCCTTCGTTGGTCGGTATAGGCAAAGCAATAGTTTTATAAAAGTAGATTTCCCCGAACCATTGCTTCCAACAATACATAATTTTTCACCTGCACGAATTTCCAAGTTTAAATCCTGTATTGCAAAATGCTCACTTCCCGGATACTGAAACCAAACATTTTGAAACTTAATCACTGAACTATCATGAAATTTTGGTATCTTACTTCCCACTGTTTCCTGCGATAAGGTTAACGAAAAGAAATCAATCAGTTCCTGTGTCTTTAATCCCCGATCCGCCAACTTAATATAGGAATCAAAAACACTACCCAAACTGTTTGAAAACTGCCCTACCGAAGAAAGATAAATTGTCATATTTCCAATAGGGAGATTTTTAAACAATACCCTATATACAAGATATGCATATAATATTCCCTGCTGAATTAAATTCGTTGCCGTTCGAAACAACCCTAAACGCCAATTACATTTCCTGTACTCAAGTTCCAAAACATTAGATTCTTCTTTGCTTTTTGTAAACAATCCAATAATTAGGGATTTAATATCAAATATCCTTATTTCCTTTGCAAAAGAAATATGATTTAGCATATAAGATATTCCTCCCTGGTACCAATCAAAGGCACTCAGTTTCTTCCCCAAATCATGTTTCTTTAAATTCATATGTTTTGCCATAACAGAGTTTGAAAGAATAATCACCACAACCAATAAAATAACAAATGGATTCAATGTAATAATAACGGAGGATATTGCAAGCAAGCTGACAACGGCAGTCGTCAATCCATTAATTTGGTCAACTACAGTAATTATACCGGATAAGGCATCGTCCGCCCTATCCTTTTTTACCTGGATTTCCGGATTTTCAATCCTTTCATAATCCATACCCAGCACATAATGATAAAATTCATCATTAAATACAACATTAAGATGCAAAGAAAGTTTATTTAATTTTTTATCCAAAAAATAGTTTATAATGTTCTGTACTGCTGGTATCGTAAGTAACAAAACTACATATAATACTATTTTGGCAACCACTCTCCCTGTCACCAATTCATTAATAATTAAGCCGGGAATTATCATATTTACAAGAGGAAGCAGGCCGTTCAATATTGCAGAAATCTCCTTTGTTAATACATATATCTTTCCACTCGGTTGCTTCCATACATACTTAAGTGCATATAATGCACAGTTCCGCGTTTGATCAAAGGTTTGATATTTTTCTTTCATCCTTTTTGAATAAATATCTCTCATAATATTATCCCTCACAAAATAAGATTATAAGATAAGCAACTAAAGGTAATATAATTTAAATTGTTAATTTTCAAATTTCCTTTATAAATATATCAAAATGTTATTTTTTCTCTTCCTCTCTAGCCACTTAACTTTCTCTTTCCTTTTCAATTATAAATCTTTTTACTTGTTCTGCAAGCAGGAAAACCGGCGAACGTTAATTTACATATATTCCCAATTTTTGTTCACTGATTTTCCCCCTCACAAATCCTTCTCCCCCGTGTTATGATTTTTATAAGAAGTATAACTACATTTAAGTTCAAAAATTACAACTACAAAGAAAGGAATCTTAACTATGGCACAGAAATACAAACCAAAAAGGGTAATCC